>NZ_JBMDWU010000420.1:0-51849 GCF_048594385.1 Micromonospora sp.
GGGCTCGGTCGGCCGGCGGAGGAGCTGGACCTGCGGGCGGCGGCGCTCTGCGCGGACGCCGCGAAACTGCGCCGGACGCTGCTCGCCGCGCCCCCGTCGGCGCGGGCGATCCTGGACCGGCTCGCCGCCGGTCCACCGGTCGGCAGCGTGCCGCCCGGATCGCTGCAGGCGCCGGCGCTCGGCGCGGAGGACGACGTGCCGCCCGACCCGACCAACGGTGGCGCCCCGACCGGGTCGCCGGTGCGCTGGCTGGTCGAGGCCCGGCTGCTGGTGGCGGTCTCCGCCGGGACCGTCGAGCTGCCCCGCGAGGTGGGGCTGCTGCTGCGCCGGGACACCGGCCCGCTCGGACCGCTGCGGATCGACCCGCCGCCGGTCGCGGCGCCGCCCCGGGAAGCCAAGGCCGTCGACTCCGCCGGGGTCGGGCAGACCATGGAGGTGGTACGGCACACCGAGGCGCTGCTGGAGGCGCTGACCGCCGAGCCGGCGCCGGTGCTGCGCTCCGGCGGGATCGGGGTACGCGACCTGCGTCGGCTGGCCCGCACGGTGGCCCTGGACGAGTCGACGACCGCGCTGCTGGTCGAGGTGGCGTACGCGGCAGGTCTCCTCGGCGAACTGGACCTCCCCGCCGCCGCGAGCCGGTACGGCGGCGAACAGCAGGTGCTGCCCACCGGGGCTTACGAGGTGTGGCGGGCGGTGTCGCTGGCCCACCGCTGGGAGCAGCTGGCCCGCGCGTGGTTGACGATGAGCCGGCAGGCCGGTCTGGTGGGGCAGCGCGACGACCGGGACCGACCGGTCACTGTGCTCTCCGCCGAGGCGGAGCGGGCCGGTGCGCCGGCCGCCCGTCGGGCGGTGCTCGGGGTGCTGGCCGAGCTGGAACCGGCCACCGCCCCCACCGCCGAGGAGGTGCTGGCGCTGCTCGACTGGCGGGCCCCCCGGCGCAGTCGGGGGCGGGAGGCCGCGCACCGGGAGGTGCTGACCGAGGCGGCCCGGCTGGGGGTGACCGGCCTCGGCGCGCTCACCTCGTACGGGCGGCTGCTGCTCGCCGACGTGACGGACACCGACGAGCGGGGCGGGGACGACCCGCTGGGGTTGCGCTCCGACGTCGACAGCGGTGACCCGTCGGGCACCGTCCGGACGCTGGACGCCCTGCTTCCCGCACCGGTCGACCACTTCCTGGTGCAGGCCGACCTGAGCGTGGTGGTGCCCGGCCCACCCGACCCGATGCTCGCCGCCGAACTGGAGACGGTGACCGCGCCGGAATCGGCGGGTGGGGCCAGCGTGCACCGGGTCACCACGGCCAGCGTCCGACGGGCCCTGGATTCCGGCTACACGGCCGACGACCTGCACGATCTGTTCCGGCGGCGGTCGCGCACCCCGATCCCGCAGGGGTTGACCTATCTGGTGGACGACGTGGCCCGGCAGCACGGTGGGCTGCGGGTCGGCTCCGCCGGCGGGTACGTGCGCAGCGACGACGAGGCGCTACTCGCGGAGGTGCTGGCCGACCGGCGGCTGACGGCGTTGACGTTCCGCCGGCTGGCTCCGACGGTGCTGTGCACCCCGTACCAGGTGGGGCGGATGCTGACCGCGCTGCGTGACGCCGGCTACGCCCCGGTGCCGGAGGACGCCACCGGCACGACGGTGCTGGCCCGGCCCCGGGTGCGACGGGCCCCGGCCCGGGTGCTGACCGGGCGGGCGGTGGACCCGCTGGCCACGCCCCGGTTGGCGCTGCCCCGGCTGTTGGGTGTGGTGGAGCAGATCCGGCGGGGCGAGGCGGCGGCGCGGGCGGCCCGGCGGGCCCCGGCGGTGGTACGCGGCGGTGCGGCCCGCGCGGCGGCCGGCCCGATGCCCGCGCACGGTCACGCCGAGGCCCTGGCGGTGCTCCAGCAGGCGGTCCGGGACAAGGCGCTGGTCTGGGTCGGCTACGTCGACGCCCACGGGGCGACGCTGTCCCGGCTGCTGCGGCCGGTGTCGATCGGCGCGGGTTACCTGCGTGCCGAGGACGAGCGGACCGAGATGCTGCACACCTTCGCCCTGCACCGGATCACCGCGGCCGTCCGGGAGAACTGACCGCCCGGCGGCGACGTCCTCCGCTGTCGCTCAGCGGCGGCTGCGGCGGACGGTGCCGACGACGGAGACGATGAGCAGCAGGGCGAAGCCGGTGCCGGCGGCCTCACCGACCGAGTCGATGAAGCCCTGCCGCTGCACCAGCCATCCGAAGAGGAACCAGCCGACGACGGCGATCCCGGCGACGGAGTACCCGACCATGGTGGCCGTGGACACCTCGTCGGTCGGTGTCACCTGCTCGCCGTTCGCCGCGTCCTCGGCGATCATCTCGTGGTCGACGCTCATCCCAGCCCTCCCACCCCGTCCGGCCCCCGGCTTCCAGGGTGGCACCCGGTCGCCAGGACGGACAGGGGGAAATACCCCCGATCCGGCCCCTACGGACAACTACCGAGGGCCGGAGACGAGACGGGCAGGGTGGACGGAAGGCTCAGGTGCCAGGGCGACGACCGACCAGGACCACCCGGGAGCCGACCTTGCCCAGCTCCCACCAGCGCACCGCGTCGGCGTGCAGCAGGTTGACGCAGCCGTGCGAGCCGATGCCCGCGTTGTGCAGGTAGGTGGTGGTCTCGTGGAAGCCGATCCCGCCGTTGAAGCGCTGCCAGTAGGGCAGCCACACCTCGTACGGGTTGGACCACTCCTTCAGGTTGCGCAGGCTCACCTTGTACGTGCCGGCGGGGGTGGCGTAGCCGGCCATCCCGGTCCGGGTGACGGTGGGCTTGGCGACCACCTTGCCGTCGCGCATCACCCAGGTGGTCTGCCGGGTCAGGTCGACGCAGAAGGTGGTGCCGGAGCCGGCGGAGCAGCGCTTGACGTCGGTGGTGGCCAGTCGCTTCGCCACGTCGAGCGTCAACGGGCCGGCGCGACCCTCGGCGGGGCGGATGTCGTACCGCTGCTGGAACTTCTTGATCGTGGCGCAGTCGGCGTCGGTCTGCCGGCCGTCCACGGTGACCGTGCCGAACCCGCCCAGCCGGGCCAGGTACGTCTCCACCTCACGCTGGTGCTCGCCCACCTGGCAGCGGGTCTGGTTGGACTTCTGCGGGACGCGCGGGCGACGCCCGGTCGACGCCTTCGGGGTCTTGCTGGCGCGGACCTTCGGCTGCGGCTTCTCCCGGTGCCGGGGCTTCGTGTCGGACCCGGTCAGCTGGTCGGGCAGGGAGGAGGCACCCGCCCCCGTTACCTGTTCCGCACTGCCGACCGGGGCGAGCCCTCCTCCAGTGCCACCCGGATCGGCCTGCGGCACGGACGCACACCCACCGGCGCCGACCAGCATGACCATGGCCAGGGCGACGACCCGGGCTCTGTGGCGGACCTGCATAGTGTGCCTCCCCGGATCGGTCGTCCCACTGGTAGACGTGTGTCCCCCGGGAAACGTTGCACCCATTGCGAAGATTTTCTGGCAGTCTCCCACCCCCGTGCAACACTGGATGGTCGGCCTGCGGCGGGATTCGCCGCCGGTCGGGGAATCCGGCCGAGGAGGGGGACCTGGCGTGAGCGGTGGACCACTGATCGTGCAGTCCGACAAGACGCTGCTGCTGGAGATCGACCACCCGGACGCGCAGTCCTGCCGGATGGCGATCGCGCCCTTCGCCGAGCTGGAGCGTTCCCCGGAGCACGTGCACACCTACCGGCTCACCCCGCTGGGGCTGTGGAACGCCCGCGCCGCCGGGCACGACGCCGAGGCCGTGGTCGACGCGCTGCTGAAGTTCTCCCGCTACCCGGTGCCGCACGCCCTGCTGGTGGACGTGGCCGACACGATGGACCGGTACGGCCGGCTCCAGCTCGCCAACGACCCGGCGTACGGGCTGGTGCTGCGCGGGCTGGACCGGATGGTGCTGATCGAGGTCGCCAAGAGCAAGAAGCTCGCCGGGATGCTCGGTGACAAGATCGACGACGACACGATCCGGGTGCACCCGTCCGAGCGGGGTCGGCTGAAGCAGGCGCTGCTCAAGCTGGGCTGGCCGGCGGAGGACCTGGCCGGGTACGTCGACGGTGAGGCGCACCCGATCGAGCTGACCGAGGCCGGCAAGGACGGCGGCAAGCCGTGGACGCTGCGGTCGTACCAGCGGGAGGCGGTGGAGGCGTTCTGGGCCGGCGGGTCCGGGGTGGTGGTGCTGCCCTGCGGGGCGGGCAAGACCATGGTCGGCGCGGCGGCGATGGCCGAGGCGAAGGCGACCACGCTGATCCTGGTCACCAACACGGTCGCCGGCCGGCAGTGGAAGCGGGAGCTGATCGCCCGCACCTCGCTCACCGAGGAGGAGCTCGGGGAGTACTCGGGCGAGCGCAAGGAGATCCGTCCGGTCACCATCGCCACGTACCAGGTGCTCACCTCGCGGCGCGGCGGCGCGTTCACCCACCTGGACCTGTTCGGCGCCCGCGACTGGGGTCTGGTCGTCTACGACGAGGTGCACCTGCTGCCCGCGCCGATCTTCCGGTTCACCGCGGACCTGCAGGCCCGCCGCCGGCTGGGCCTGACCGCGACCCTGGTCCGCGAGGACGGCCGGGAGGGTGACGTGTTCAGCCTGATCGGCCCCAAGCGGTACGACGCGCCGTGGAAGGACATCGAGTCGCAGGGCTGGATCGCCCCGGCCGAGTGCACCGAGGTCCGGGTCACCCTGACCGACGCGGAGCGGATGTCGTACGCGACGGCGGAGGCCGAGGAGCGTTACCGGATGGCGGCGACCGCCCGCACCAAGCTGCCGGTGGTCCGCGCCCTCGTGCAGCGGCACCCCGACGACCAGGTGCTGGTGATCGGGGCGTACATCGACCAGCTGCACCAGCTCGGGGAGTACCTGGACGCGCCGATCATCCAGGGTTCCACCACCAACAAGGAGCGCGAGCGGCTGTTCGACGCGTTCCGCTCGGGTGAGCTGCGCACGCTGGTCATCTCCAAGGTGGGCAACTTCTCCATCGACCTGCCCGAGGCGGCGGTGGCGATCCAGGTGTCCGGCACGTTCGGCTCCCGGCAGGAGGAGGCGCAGCGGTTGGGCCGGGTGCTCCGGCCGAAGGCCGACGGCCGGCAGGCGCACTTCTACACGGTGGTCTCCCGGGACACCATCGACACCGAGTACGCGGCCCACCGGCAGCGCTTCCTCGCCGAGCAGGGGTACGCGTACACGATCGTCGACGCCGACGACGTCCTCGGCCCGAAGCTGCCCACGGTCGACTGACCGGCACCGCCGTGTTCCCGCCGGCCGGGCTGCTCTCGTTCCGCCCGACCGGCGCAGCTCCCCCGCGACGGCTAATCTGTCCACAGTCGACGGTTGACCGTCGATGCCGGCACGTCGAAGGGAATCAGAGTGAAGCGCCGAATTCTGCACGTCCTGACGATCGCGGTCGTCGCCGTCCCGGGCACCGCCGTGGCCGCCGCACCGGCCTCGGCCAGCGATGCGCCCGGCTTCCTCTGCAACCTCACCCAGAACACCTGGCTACGCACGGCACCGCACGGCCAGGTGCTGCGCACCCTGACCGCCGGTCGTGGGTTCCGCTGGCACGGGCAGGGCTGGTCCGAGGACAACGACACCTGGATCTACGGCCACGGTGCGGAGGACCCGTCCCTGGACGGCTGGGTCCCCGCCGGCAACACCACCTGCTGACCCCACCGCCCGGCACGCCATCATGATCCACTCAGGGGAGCCGATGCAGCGCCATCGAACTCAACCCGATACCGCTACACCAGCCCCCTTGAGTTGATCACAACCCACCCAGCCACCCCCACCCCCACCCGGCCCCACCCGGCCCGGTGATCAAGAGGTTTACGTCAACTTGAAGATCAAGACTGCCGCAAACCTCTTGATCACCACGCGCACGCTCAGCGGGGTGAGGCGGGTGGGTCAGAGGGTGTGGGTGGCGTGTTCGGTGGTGGGGCGGGTGGCGGGGTCGAGGTTGGCGCAGACGACCACGGAGGCGCCGGCCGCCAGCGGGGCCAGCAGCCACTTCACCGGTTGTTCGTGTTCGGCGGCGTCGACCAGCAGCCGGTCGCCGGGGCGCAGGTCGAGCTGGGCGGCGACCTCCTTCGCCAGGCGTCCCCAGACGGCGTAGCTCGTGCCGTCGGGGGTGGCCGGGGCGGCCGGGTGCACGGCGGCGTAGTCGGGCGGGGTGTCGGTGTGCCGCAGCACCTCGGCGGACCAGTCCAGCCACCCCACCGGCACGTCGGTCAGCGCCCCGGGGCCGGTGCCGACCAGGTAGCGGTGCACCCCGTCGGGCACGTCCTCCAGCCAGTCGTCGAGGCGTTCCGGGGTGACGAAGACCGCGTCGTACGGCCGCTCGCCGCCCGGTTCGAGGACCGGCAACCCGGCGGTGGCGCGCGGCCGGAACGACACCGCCATCCCCACCGACCAGGCCCCGAGCAACACCGCAGCGGTACGCCAGTGTGGCGGCAGCAGCACCGCGACCCGACTGCCCGGCCCCAGCCCGCACCCGTCGCGCAGCAGGCCGGCGGTGCGCGCCGCCCAGTCACCGAGCTGCTTCGCGGTCAGCTCCGTCCGCTCCCCGGTTGCGTCGTCGCAGTAGGTCAGCAGTGGCTGTTCTGCCTGCTCAGGCAGGTCGGTCGACGTGGTGACGGCGAGGTGGGCAACCATCGGTCCTCCTGTCCGGACGGAACGCCCCACCCTACCGAGCCGGGAAGAGTTGAGTACGCGTGCGCATGACAGCGCCGCCCGTCGCCACGAGACTCGACCCATGCGTACGCGGATCATGATCGTTCTTGCCGGGGTGGGCCTGGGCGGCCTGCTGTTGACCAGCGGCTGCGGCTACCGGGAGAGCATCTGCAGCGATGGCGAGTACCCGGCGATCGCGGTGGGTGGACAGGGCGGCAGCGCCTGCTTCCCCGACGGCCAGGAGCCGACCGCGCCGTACGTCCGGTACCCGCAGGGCAAGGTCCCGCAGCACGTCGACGACGAGTGGGACGTCTACTGGCGGGACCACGGCATCGACGCGAACGGCGTCATCATCGAGCGGTGACCGGATCGGCCGTCGTCGTGCGGTGACCGGGTCGGACCGCCCAGCCACCCCTTCGACCAGGGAAAAGGAACCGAAACGACGAGGGCGGCGAGCCAGCTCACCGCCGGCCCGTCGCCGGCCGTTAACCCGCTGGTCGACCTGCGCTCGGTCACGCCTGCCAGCCTCCGTCCGAATCGAAACGTTCGGAGGAGCAGTGACAGCGAGAAGAGTGTTCGCCTCGACGGTGGTGGCCGGCCTGGCACTGGCCACCCTGACCGCCCCGGGCAGTGCGGTCGCCGCGCCGGACCACACCGCCCCGGGCAGTACGGCGGCCAGCCAGGGTTACCCGGACCGGAAGCTCACCTTCGACCGCACCGCCACCTACCCGGTGATCCAGAACCGGCCGGCCGGCGAGGACCCGGCCACCGCGACGGTGGCCGAGATCTCTGCGGTCAGCCCGAACGGCCGTACCCTGGTCTACACCGACGCGGCGGCCCGGCGGATCGGCTTCCTCGACATCGGCCGGCCGGACCAGCCGCGCGGTCTCGGCACCCTCTCCCTGGCGCAGCTCGGCGACGCCGAGGACGAGCCGACCTCGGTGGCGGTCGTCGGCCGGTACGTGCTGGTCGTGGTGAACACCAGCGCCAGCTACACCGCCCCCTCCGGCCGCCTCGACGTGATCGAACTGGCCACCCGGCAGCGGGTGCGCAGCATCGACCTCGGCGGGCAGCCCGATTCCATCGCGATCAGCCACGACGAGCGGTACGCGGCGATCGCCATCGAGAACGAGCGGGACGAGGACGCCACCCCGCCCGGCGGCAGGAAGGGTGACCTGCCGCAGGCGCCCGCCGGTTTCGTCCAGCTCATCGACCTCGACGGGAAGACGACGCCGCAGCGGTGGAAGCTGCGTACCGTCGCACTGACCGCACCCGACGGCCGGGCGTTGCCGATGCTGGCCGCCGCCGGGATCACCGAGCCCACCGATCCGGAACCCGAGTACGTCTCGATCAACGGGCGGAACCAGCTCGCGGTCACCCTCCAGGAGAACAACGGCGTCGTGCTGGTGGACGTGCCCACCGGCCGGATCACCCGGGCGTTCAGCACCGGCACCGCCTCGGTCAGCGGCATCGACACGGTCAAGGACGGCCGGATCGAGCTGACCGGCTCGATCACCGACGTTCCCCGGGAACCCGACGCGGTGGCCTGGATCAACGACCGCTACCTGGCCACGGCCAACGAGGGTGACTGGCGGGGCGGCACCCGGGGCTGGTCGGTCTTCGACAGCCGGACCGGCCAGGTGGCCTGGGACGCCGGCAACACCTTCGAGCGTCTCGCGGTCCGCTACGGTCTGCACAACAACGACCGGGCCGCGAAGAAGGGCACCGAGCCGGAGGGCGTGGCCGTCGCCGAGTACCACGGCGTGCGGTACGCGTTCGTCGGGTCGGAGCGGAGCAACTTCGTCGCGGTCTACGACCTCACCCGGCCCACCGCCCCGGTGCTGCGCCAGGTGCTGCCCACCACCAACGGCCCGGAGGGGCTACTCCCCATCCCCTCCCGTGACCTGCTCGCGGTGTCCAGCGAGACCGACGACGCCTCGGTGGGTGTCCGCGCCTCGGTGTCGCTCTACCGGCTGGGTGCGGACAGGCCGGGCTTCCCGAGCATCGTCTCGGCCGACGACGCCTCGGGCGCGCCGATCGGCTGGGGGGCGCTGGGCGCGCTGTCCGCCGTACCGGGCCGGCCGCAGCAGCTCTACAGCGTCACCGACGCCGCGTACACCCCGACCCGGATCCTGACCGTCGACACCCGACGCTCGCCGGCCGTGGTCGCCGACGCGACCACGGTGACCGACGCCGCCGGCACCCCCGTCGGGTACGACGCGGAGGGGATCTTCGCCCGGCCGCAGGGCGGCTTCTGGCTGGCCGTCGAGGGCGCGAAGGGCAGTGAGAACAGGCTGGTCCGGCTGAACGGCAACGGGCGTACCGAGCAGGTCGTGCCGCTGCCGGCCGAGGTCGCCGCCGGGCTGGGCAAGCAGGGCTTCGAGGGGGTCACCGCGAGCACCGGCCGCGACGGTCGGGAGATCGTCTGGGCGGTGCTCCAGCGGGAGGTCGCCACCGACCCGGCCGGCGTCGTCCGGATCGGCCGGTACGACGTGACGGCCGACAGTTGGAGCTGGTTCGGCTACCGGCTGGAGGGCACCACCGTCCCCGGTGACTGGATCGGGCTCTCCGAGGTCACCGTGGTCGGTGACCGGCTCGCCGTGATCGAACGGGACAAGCTCAACGGCCCGGCCGCCGCCGTCAAGCGGATCTACACGGTGCCGCTGCCGACCGGCCCGGCCGCCGCCGGCCCGCTGACGGTGCTGCCCAAGACCCTCGCCGTCGACGTGCTGCCGGCGCTGCGGGCCACCAACGGCTGGACCCAGGAGAAGGTGGAAGGGCTGACCGTCGGCGGTGACGGCCAGGTCTACGCGATCACCGACAACGACGGCGTGCTCGACGCCACCGGGGAGACCGTGCTGCTGCGCCTCGGCACGTACCGGAAGGTCTTCGGACAGCGCTGAGTCGACCGATCGGCCCGGCCGACCCGCCACAGCTCACGCGGGTCGGCCGGGCCGTCGCGCGGCTCACGCCGTCGGCAGTGCCGGGCCGCCGTCGAGCAGCGGGGCGAGCAGGTCGCCGGACTTCTCCACCCGCCGCAGCACCTCCCCGGCGGTGTACGGCTTCGCCGCAGGCCGTTTCCCGGCCGCCCCCGACTCGACCTCGTCCCAGGTCAGCGGCGTCGACACCGCCGGCACCGCCTGCGCCCGCAACGAGTACGGCGCGACAGTCGTCTTCGCCGCGTTGTTCTGACTCCAGTCGATGAAGACCTTCCCCGGCCGCAGGTTCTTCGCCATCCGCGACACGACCAGTTCCGGGTGTTCCCGTTCCAACTCCTGGGCGATCCGCTTCGCGTAGTCGGAGACGACCTCGGCGTCCTGGGTGGCGCTGACCGGGCAGCAGAGCTGCATGCCCTTCTTGCCGGAGGTCTTCGGGTACGCCGTCACCCCGTCGCGGGCGAGCCGGTCGCGCAGCAGGAGCGCCACCCGGCAGCACTGCCGCAACGTTGCCGGTGGGCCGGGGTCGAGGTCGACGACCATCAGGTCCGGGTGGGTGCCGATCCGCCACTGCGGGGTGTGCAGTTCGAGGGCGGCGAGGTTGGCCAGCCAGACCAGGGTGGGCAGGTCGTCGGCGACCACGTAGTCGATGGTCTCCCGGCCCTTGCTCGATCCGGGTACGGGCAGCGTCTCGGTGCGCACCCAGGTGGGGGTGGCGGCGGGGGCGTTCTTCTCGAAGAACGAGCCGCCGGTGACGCCGTTGGGGAACCTGATCCGGGTCAGCGCCCGGTCCGCCAGGTGCGGCAGCAGCACCGGGGCGATCCGGGTGTAGTAGTCGATCACCTCGCCCTTGGTGAAGCCGGCCTCCGGATAGAGCACCTTGTCCAGGTTGGACAGCTCCAGCGCCCGGCCGTCGACCTCGACCTTCACCCGCTCAGGCATCCTCCACCTCCCCGGGTGGCTTGTCGGGGCGCAGCCGCAGCACCCGGGGGAAGCGCAGCCGCCCGTCCGGGGTGCGCTGGCCGTACCTGACCTCCACCACGATCCGGGGGGTCACCCAGATCGCACCCCGGGCGTCCTCGCGCGGCACGTCACCGGCGAACGGCGACCCGTCGGCGCGCAGCGGTTCGAGTTCGCGCAGCAGCTCCCGTTCCAGGGCCGCGCCGATCCCACCGCCGACCCGCCCCCGGTAGGTGAGCCGCCCGTCCGGGCCGGGCACCCCGACCAGCAGCCCGCCGATCTTCCGGGCCCCGGGCCGCCAGCCGCCGATGACGAAGTCCCCGGTCACCTCCAGTTTGACCTTCACCCAGTCGGGTGAGCGCACCCCGGGCCGGTAGACCGAGTCGGCCCGCTTGGCCAGCACCCCTTCCAGGCCGTGTTCCCCGGCCGCCTGGTAGGTGGCGGCACCGTCGGTGAAGCAGGGGGGCACCGTCCACCGGGCCGCGCCGAGCCCCAGGCCGTCGAGCGCCGCCCGCCGTTCGTGGTACGGCCACCCGGTGAGGTCCTCACCCCGCCACCGCAACAGGTCGAAGATCATGTACGTGACCGGGAGGGTCGCCGCCAGCCGGGCCGCCTTCGCCCCGTCCCGGACGTGCATCCGCTCGGCGAGGGCGGTGAACGAGGGCTGCCCGGCCGGGTCGAAGAGGACCACCTCACCGTCGAGCAGCGCGTCGTCGACCTGCTCGGCCAGCGTCACCAGCTCCGGGTACGCGGCGGTGATCTCCACGCCGGAGCGGGCGAACAGGTGCGGCTGGTCACCGGTCAGGTCGGCCAGCGCGCGGACCCCGTCCCACTTGAACTCGTACGCCCAGCCGACACCCACCGGGAGCGACCCGGTCGTCGCGAGCATCGGCTTCAACGGCGCGCCGGGCACCTGTCCGACTGTAGTTGCGCACCGAAGCACGTGCGGGGGCTTCGATCGTTTGCGATCCTGGTCAGGGCGGGAGAGGAGCATCGGGATGCGGGCGATCTGGAAGGGAGCCGTGTCGTTCGGGCTGGTCTCGATCGGGGTGAAGCTCTACTCGGCGACCGAGGAGAAGGACATCCGGTTCCACCAGGTGCACCGCGACGACGGCGGCCGGATCCGCTACAAGCGCACCTGCTCGGTCTGCGGCGAGGAGGTCAGCTACGACGACATCGCCAAGGGCTACGACCTGGGCGGCGGCGAGATGGTGATCCTCACCGACGCCGACTTCGCCGACCTGCCGCTGACCAGTTCCCGGGCGATCGACGTGCTGGAGTTCGTCCCCGCCGAGCAGGTCGACCCGATCCTCTACAACAAGGCGTACTTCCTGGAGCCGGAGGGGACCGCCACCAAGCCGTACGTGCTGCTGCGCGACGCGCTGGCCGACTCGGAGCGGGTGGCGATCGTCAAGGTGGCGCTGCGCCAGCGGGAACAGTTGGCCACCCTGCGGGTCCGCGACGGGGTGCTGCTGCTCAACACGATGCTCTGGCCCGACGAGGTGCGTACCCCCGACTTCGGTTTCCTCGACGAGGACCTGAAGGTCCGCCCGCCGGAGCTGGCGATGGCCGCCTCCCTGATCGACTCGATGGCCGGCGAATTCCAGCCGGACGCCTTCACCGACGACTACCGGGCGGCGTTGCAGGAGGTCATCGACGCCAAGGTGGAGGGCCGCGAGGTGGTCCAGCCGGCGGAGGAGGAGGCCGCGCCGGCCGCCGCGGTGGACCTGATGGCGGCGCTGAAGGCGTCCGTGGAGCGGGCCCGGGTGGCCCGGGGCGAGGCGCCCTCCGGCGGGGCCGGCGAGCCGACGCCGATCTCGTCGGCCCGGTCGGCCAAGCAGGCGGCGAAGACACCGGCGGCGAAGGCCGGACCGGCGAAGAAGACCACCGCCGGCAAGGCCACCGCGAAGAGGACCCCGGCGACGAAGGCGGAGCCGGCGAAGAAGACCGCCGCGAAGAAGACCACGGAGAAGAAGGCCACCAAGGCCCCGGCGAAGAAGACCGCCGAGAAGAAGGCCGCCCCGCGCCGCAGCGCCTGAGCGGCGGACCCGCGCCCCGTCCCCCGGCGCGACGGTGGGCCGTCCTGCCGGGGTCGTGCGTCGGTCAGCCCCGGCCGAGCTTCTCGGTGGGGGTGATCCGGACGATCACCCGCTCCTCGTCGGGCCGCCGGAACGGGTAGGTGTCCTGCCCGAGGTACTTCTTCGCCAGCCGGTCGATGTGCGCGTCGGCGCCCTCGGTGACGAACTCGGCGGTGCCCTTCACCCACAGGGTGCGGAAGTCGTCGGCCCGGTCGACCACGGAGACCGCGACCACCGGGTTGCGGGCGATGTTGTGGTACTTCTGCCGCCCCCTGGCGGTGTTGAACACGATGTGCTCGCCGTCGACGTCCACCCAGACCGGGGTGACGTGCGGGGTGCCGTCCGCCTCGATGGTCGCCACGTGGGCGAGTTGCGGTTCGGTGAGCAGGGCCTTGTCTTCGTCGGTGAGGATCGCCATGGTCGAGAACCTACCGCCGGACGGCCCCCGCCACCCGGGAAGACGGGCACGAACCGGGAGGCCCGACCCGATGACCGGACACGACTGGCGGGCGACGGCCCACCCTCGGCATCGATCCGGGTACCGTGTGCGCTGGCCACGGAACCGGTCGCCGGGCCGGCCACCCACATCAGCAGGGAGTCGAGGACGTGAGCGAGCGTACGGAGAACCGTTCGGCGGGCCAGGGTCAGGCCCCGGAGACGAAGGCACAGCGGCGACTCGCCGCCCAGTTGGCGGCCCAGAAGGCCGCCGAGAAGCGCAAGCGCCGGCAGGCGTGGCTGGGCGCCGTCGCCGGCGTGGCCGTCATCGCGGTGATCGTCGGGGTGTTCGTGGTGGTCCGCAACGGCGAGAAGGACGACCCGAAGCCGGCTGCGGCACCGGCCGGCTGCGCGGGTGACTTCCCCAAGCTGCCCGAGGGTGCCGACCAGGCGCTGTGCACCAAGCCGCAGGCTACCAAGGGCGAGGGCGAGCTGACCGGGCTCAAGGCCACCCCGCTGATCCGGGGCACCGGCCCGGCCGCCCAGGCCGGCCAGCAGATCACCGTGAACTACGTGGGTGTGTCGTACAAGACCGGTGAGGAGTTCGACGCCTCCTGGAAGCGGTCCGAGCCGTTCACCTTCGGCCTCGGCCAGGGCAACGTCATCCCCGGCTGGGACCAGGGCATGCAGGGTCAGACCGTGGGCAGCCGGGTCCAGCTCGACATCCCCGCCGACCTGGCGTACGGCGACAAGCCGCAGCGTCCCGGCGCGCCCGCCGGCCCGCTGCGGTTCATCGTCGACGTGCTGGCGGTGCAGTAGACCACACGGGTCTTCCGGCCGGCACCTACCGGCAGTAGGTTCGGGGTCACCGTGGGCGGCCGGTCCGCGCCACGGTGACCCCACCGACCCGGAGGTGCGCGTGCCGCCGCTGGACGATCCCGGGCGCACCGCCCGGTTGATGTGGACGCACGTCGAACCCCTGCACGCGATCACCTACTTCCATCCCCGGGCCCGCGCCGCCACCGAGGCGATCGGGCTGCGCGGCTACTGGCGGGGTTACTTCGCGGGTCGGGCCGCCCCGCTGGGGGCGGTCGACGCCGCCCCGGTGACCGCCGTCTTCTTCACCTTCGCCCCGCCGATGGTGGGCCGGGCGCTGCCGGCGGTGTGGCAGCTCGCCGCCCCCGAGGAGGCGTTGCGCGCCCGGCTCACCGGGGCTGTGCAGGCGCTCGCCGAACTCACCTACGAACTCCCCGAGGCGCACCTGGCCGAGGCGGCCGAACTGCTGGAGGTCGCGGCGGTCGGGGCGGACACCGCCGGCCGGGTGCTCGGTGCGGCCAACGCCGCCCTGCCACGCGGCGACTACCCGCTGGCCCGGCTCTGGCAGGCGGCCACCACGCTGCGCGAGCACCGCGGTGACGGGCACGTGGCGGCCCTGGTCGCCGCCGGCCTCGACCCGGTCGAGACGTTGGCGTTCCGGGTCGCCCAGGACCGGCCGGAGGAGCACCTGCTCGGCCGGGGCTGGACCGGGCACGAGTGGGCGCAGGCGCGGGCCCGGCTGGTCGACCGGGGTTGGCTGACCGGCGAGGGCACCCCCACCGAGGTGGGGCACGCCGGGCTGCGGGCCGTGGAGGACGCGACCGACCGGGCGGCCGCCCGTCCCTGGCTGGCCCTCGGCCCGGACGGCACGCGACGGCTCCGCGAGCTGCTGGTGCCGGTCGCCCGCGCCTGCCACACGGTCATCCCCGCGGACAGCCCGATCGGGCTCCCCGCGCTCTCCTCCTGACCACCCCCGGCCCGCCGCCCGGATCGGACCATCGGTGCCGTACCGGGTAGTCGCGTCGTAGCAGGTCGTCGGTGGCCGATACACGTTGTTGACACATGTTTCATCGTCGGCGAGACTTCGTGATCGGGAGCGCTCCCACACCGGGGTGGAGTGTCGTCTCCTTCTCGCCGTGGCACTGCCACGGGAGCCTTCCACCCTCCAGGTCGGCTGCCGGCCGCCGCATGCCCTGTCGTCACCGCACGGCGGTGGCCGTCGTCGTACGAGCCTCATCGTGCGAACGCCGCAGCCTGCCCTGGTCGAGAAAGGCGGGACCGTGCGACGTACGAAATTCGACCAGTGGAGCCAGGAACTGCGCGACGTGCGCGACCCTGTCGAACTGTTCGACAGCAGCGCCCAGACGGCCGTCCTGCGACTGCTCACCATGGCGGGCAAGGTGCCCTTCCGGTCCGCCTTCGACGGACTGACCCTGCGTGAGCAGGCGATCGTCCGGCACCTGCTCGGCCGGCAGCACCTCCGGCTCACCGCACCGGGCACCGACGCCACCGCCGCCCAGTTCGTGCTGGCCCACTCGGCGCTGGGCAAGCTGACCATCCACGAACCGGCGCGCGGCGACCTGCCGGCCGAAGAGGTGGTGGCCGAACTCGCCCTGCCCGGGTGGATGGTCGAGATGATCGACGAGGAGTGGCTGCCGGCCCAGGTCGAGGAGGAGCACCAGCGCCGCGAACTCGACCAGATGCTGCACACCTGGCACGCCGACGGCAGCCTGCCGGAACGGCTGGAGGAGGTCATCGACTGGGTCGAACGGGTCGAGACCGTCCTGATCTTCGTCGAGCGCCGGGTGTTCTCCCGCTCCGACTCCGGCTCCAGCACGCTCATCCGCGACGGCGTGCTGCCCGCGTTGCGGGGCCGTCCACCGGCAGACTGGAGCCCGGAGGAGCGGCTCTTCGTCGCGTCCATCCAGTTGCTGTTCCGCACCGGCCGGGCGGTCCGGTTCGAGGAGTTCAACGGCCGCCAGCTCAACGCGGTCAGCCTCCGCAAGGTGCTGACCACCCGCTGCGCGACGTACCTGCGCGCGCTCGACGGGCAGGCCACCCGGGAGCTGAGCACCGCGACCCTGGCCGAGTTGGCCACACTCGCCGGTGAGCTGGTCGAACTCGTCGACGGCAGCGGTCACATCCGCTACCGGCGGATCAACGGGCTGACCTACGCCAAGGACGAGTACCTGCTGCCGTGGGAGGGTGAGCAGCGCAGTCAGGTCGAGCTGCCGCCGACCCTGCGGACGTCGACCGGCGTCCGGTCAGAGCCGGTCGACGGCGAGGACGCCGCCTCCTGGGTGCGTCACGCCACCACGGCCGCCCTGCGCAACGTGCACGCGGGTGGCGACGAGCGCGAGCTGACCGGCATCCTGGAGGGCATCGTGCTGGGCGCGGTCGTCGACAGTCACGCCGACTACGGCATGTCCAGCGGCATCCGCGACCTGTCCCGCCTCGACGGTCCCGCCGGGCGGTACGACGAGGAGGTGGCGGGGCTGAAGAAACCCGACTTCTTCTGCTGCGTGCTGCCCAGCCCCCGGATGGCCGCCGACCTGCCCGCCCCCGCCGTCACCGACATCCTGTGGCAGGTGGCGCAGCGGATGATGTACAACCGCTGGCACTTCGTGCCCGGTAACTTCGACCGGGTCGAGGTGCCCCGCCAGCGGCACTACTTCTTCCCGCCGCTGGTGCCCGACATCGCCGAGTGGGGCGACCTGCGCCACGGTGGGCACAGCACCTCCCGCGTCCGCTACACCCTGCGGGCCCCCGGGGCGGCGATGTGGAAGCAGCCGTTCACGGTCGGTGGCCGGCAGTATCGGGGCGCGTTCGACATCCGGCTGGTCCGCATGGACGGGCCACCGTTCACCCTGACCGACCTGCGGACCGCCTGCCGGTACTCGGCGCTGGTGGACGTGTTCTGGCGCGAGATCGCCGGCTACGCCGACGCGCACGACGGCTGGGCCCCGGCGATCACCGCGTTCAGCGGCGACTGGTACACCAAGGAGTCGTGGCGGGACGCCGTCGAGCGGCTCGACGCGGCACAGCAGGCGGTCGGAGGGCTCGCGTGAGCGTCGACCCGCAGCAGGTCGTCGTCAACGGCGAGGACCAGTACTCCCTGTGGCCGGCGGACCGGCCGCTGCCGGGCGGCTGGACGACGGTGTTCACCGGGCCCGTCGAGGCGTGCCTGGAGCACGTCGCGGCACACTGGACGGACCTGCGGCCGGCCTCGCTGCGTACCGCCGGGGGTGCCGGCACCGGCCCCGCCATCCGGCCGGAACCGGCCACGGTGGACGCCACATCGTCGGTCGCCACCGGCCCCCGCCGCCCGTTCGGGGACACCCCGCTGCACGTCCTCGTCGACCGGGCGCTGGCGGCCGACCCGGGGCGCGTCGCGGTGCGCTGCGCCGGGGTCGCGGTCACCGCCGGGGAGCTGCGGGACCGGGTCCGGCACGCCGCCCGGGTGCTGCGGGGCCACGGCGCCGGGCCGGAGACCCCGGTCGCGGTGCTGCTCCCCCGCTCGGTGGACGCGGTGGTGGCGATCCTCGCGGTGCTGGCGGCCGGGTCGGCGGACCTGCCGCTGTCGGTGCACGATCCGGCGGACCGGCGGGCCCGGATCCTGGCGGACGCGGGCGATCCGGTGCTGCTGACCGGCCCGGAGCACCGGGGCCTCGTGGACGCCGGCTACCCGTCGACCGTGCTCGACGTGACCGACCTGCCGGAGCCGGTCGGCGACGACGGTGACGGCGGCTGCCGGGTCGAGAACCTGGCGTTCATCATGTACACCTCCGGCACCAGCGGCGCTCCCAAGGGGGTGCTCGGCACCCACCGCCAGCTCGTCAACTACGTGCACTGGTGCGCCGAGGAGTTCGCGTTCCAGCCCGGGGAGCGGGCGGTGCTGCACGCCCCGCTGTACTTCGTCGGGTCGGTGATGACGCTGTTCACGGCGCTGGTCGCGGACTGGGAGCTGGAGGTCGCGCCCGAGCCGGTCGCGTTCGACGATCTGATCGCGTTGACCGCCGCCGCCCCGTGCGGGTTCCTGAAGCTCACCCCGTCGCACGTGCGGGCGATGACCGCCCTCGGCGGCGTCGACGACGTCGCCCGTCAGGTCATGATCGGCAGCGAGCCGCTGTACCTGACCCCCGAGTTCGACGCGTGGATCAGCGGCAGCCCCAAGTCGGGCTTCGGCAACCACTACGGCATGAGCGAGACCGTCGGCGCGACCTGGTACTGGATCGGCGCGGACCGGACGGTCGGGCGACGGCTGCCGGTCGGTGCCCCCATCCCCAACGCCGAGGTGCACATCCTCGACGAGCAGGGCCGGCCCGCGCCGCCGGGGCAGACCGGCGAGATCTGCCTGGGCGGGGCGGTGATCGGCCGGGGTTACCACGGCCAGCCGGTGCTGACCGCCCAGCGGTGGATCCCGCACCCCGGTGGCGACGGGAGGCGGCTGCTGCGCACCGGGGACCTGGGCCGGCTGGGCCCGGACGGGGTGCTTGACGTGCTCGGCCGCGCCGACCGGCAGGTGAAGATCCGGGGCCAGCGTGTGGAGCCGCCCGCCGTCGAGGACGCGCTGCGCCGCTGCCCCGGCGTCGCCGAGGCGGTGGTGATCGCCGAACCCGACGGCCACGACCTGCACCTGGTCGCCTACCTGCGGTCCGAGGACGAGCCCCGGCCGACCGAGGCACAGTTGCGCGCCCACGCCGCCGGTCTGCTGCCGGAGGCGTCCGTCCCGAGCCGGTTCCTGTACGTGGCGCAGTACCCGCTCACCCCGAACGGCAAGGTCGACACCCGCCGGCTGCCCACCACCCCGGTGGTGAGGCCCGCGCTGAGCACCGCGTACGTCGCGCCCTCGGGTGACCTGGAGACGGCGGTGGCCGGGGTGGTCGGCGCGGTGCTGCGGGTGGACCGCCTCGGTGTCGACGACGACTTCTTCGAACTCGGCGGCGACTCCATGCAGGTGGTCGAGGTCGTCACCCGGTTGGACGAGGAGCTGGGCCTGCCGGTGGGCATCGCCGACCTGTTCGACAGGCGTACGGTGCGTGCCCTGGCCGCCGGGATGCCCGACCACCGGCCGCCGGCCCCCGTGGTCGCGGCGACGCCCACTGGTGGGCAGCCGGACCGGTCGCTGCGGGCGGACGCCGGCCAGCCGGCGGTCGGGGACGCGGCGGTGCAGGCCCGGTTCTCCGGGGCGTCCGCCGGTTCCGCGCCGCTGACCTGGGGGCAGCTGGCCATGTACCGGCCGATGCAGTGGTTCGGCGAGGCCAGCCGGGACTTCAACATCCGGCGGGTGCTGCGGCTGGCCGTCCCGGTCACCACGGAGCGGGTCACCATGGCCTGGTCGGAGCTGGTGCTGCGGCACCAGGTGCTGCGCACCCTGATGACCGAGGACGTCGACGGACCCCGCCAGCACCTGCTCGCCGACGGGTCGTACGCGCCACTGGTGCGGGACACCACCGCCGCCGAACTGCCGGAGGCGGCGGACGCCGCCGCCGCCGAACTGGCCGGCACCGCGTTCCGGCTGGACCGGGACTGGCCGGTCCGGTGGGCGCTGCTGCGCGTCGACGGCCAGG
Organism: Micromonospora sp.; assembly: GCF_048594385.1. Taxonomy (NCBI): domain Bacteria; kingdom Bacillati; phylum Actinomycetota; class Actinomycetes; order Micromonosporales; family Micromonosporaceae; genus Micromonospora; species Micromonospora sp. The sequence goes on from NZ_JBMDWU010000420.1 coordinate 19,455, forward strand.
TCGAGGCCGTGGCCGTGGCCGCCTCGCACGTGTCGCTGGACGGCTGGTCGCTGGAGCTGCTGCTGGCGGAGCTGCGCACCCTGATCGAGGGCGAGCGGACCCTGCCCGCGCCGGGTTGGCAGCCGTTGGACCAGGCCGGCTACGAGGCGTCGCCGGCCGGGCAGCGCCGGGCCGACCGGTCCCTGGCGTACTGGCGGGAGCGGCTGCCCCTGGTACCGCAGCGGATCTTCGACGGGCCGGAGCAGGACGCGGGTCCGCTGCCGGTCGTCACCTGGCGGATGGAGTCCACCGCCGTGGCGGCGGCGGCCGGCGCGCTGGCCGAGCGGACGGGGGCGTCGTCGTCCACCGTGGTGCTGACCGCCGCGCTGCTGGTCCAGGCGGCGTTGACCGGCCGGGACCGGGCCGTGGTGAAGCTGATCGCGGGCAACCGGAACACCCCCCGCCAGCGGCAACTGGCCACGGGTATCGCCCAGAACGCGCTGCTGGTCTTCGAGATCGGCGACGGTGACGTCGACGACGCAGTGCGGCGCTGCTACCGCGACTCGACGGAGTCCTACTTCCACGCCACCTATCCGCCGGACGCCCTGGACGAGCTGATCGCGGCCGAGGGCGCGCAGGCCGACCTGTCGGTGTACTTCAACGACGCCCGGTTGGGTCGCGACTTCGACGTGCCGGCGGAACCGCCCGACCGGGCCGCGCTGACCGCCCTGGCGGCGCAGACCACCGTGCGGCAGGTCACCGCCGTGGCCCGGCACGACATGACCTTCTTCCTGGCCATGCCCTACCTGGCCGGTGGCTGCGCGCTGCAGTTGCTGGCCGACACCCGGCGGGTGCCCGGCGCCGTCGGCGAGCGGGTGCTGCGGGGCGTCGAGTCGCTGCTGTGCGAGGCCGCGCTGCGCCCGGTGGCCCTGCGGGACGTCACCGCGCTGCTCGACCTCGGCCGCACCCGCCCCTCCGACCACCAGGAGTCCCGATGACCGACCCCTATCCGCTGCTGCACCGGCTGGCCGCCGCCGGCGACGACGCCCTCACCACCGTCGCGCTGCCGCCCGACGGCCGCTACCAGGTCGTCACCACCACCGTCGACGAGGTCACCGCCCAGATCGTGGATACCCTGCGCGACGGCTTCGCCGGCCGGGGCCCGGACGACTACCCGCTGCTGGTGCTCGGCTGGGGGCGCTGCCGGGTCGGCTCGACCGCCGTGACCAACCTGTTCGGCATGGCGCGGGCGGCGGCCTACTACCAGCCGGTCAAGACCATCGGCCGGTTCGCGCTGACCGGTGGCGAGGGTTCGCCGTGGAAGCTGCCCGACGGCGAGCCGGTGTTGTTCGCCAAGGAGATGGCCGGGCCGTACGTGCCGTTCGAGGCGCTGTTCAACCCGGCCCGCTGCCTCGTCGAGGCCGGCTGGCCCGTCGACCGGCTGCGCCTGCTGGTGCTGGACCGGCAGCCGCGCGCCTCGCTCGACTCGTGGATGGCCAAGTGGGAGGGCAAGATCGGGCGCGAGCGGGTGGTGGAGAACTTCGTGCTCAGCACGCTCAACTACACGCGGATGCGCGCCTGGGCCGGGGCCGAGGGGCTGGCGGTGACGCACTTCCCGTACGAGTGCAGCCGCGCCCCGCAGGAGACCGTGTCCCGGTTGTTCGACCGCCTCGGCATCGGCCACCTGTACCAGCCGGAGATGCTCACCGGTTGGGGTGCGGCCGGCGACCTCAACTCCGACCAGTCGAAGATCCACAACCCGGTGGAGCCGGAGCCCTACGTCGTACCCGGTCTGCACGGCAACGCCGACGAGTACCGCTTCCGGCCCCGGTCGGTCACGGTGCTGACCGACGCGGAGCTGGCCGTGGCCGACAGCCCCGAGGTGGTGGAGTCCTACGAGGTCTCGGTGCGGTCCTGCGCGCAGGAGCTGGACCTGCCCGCGTCCCTGCGGGACGAGATCTTCGGCTGACCGCGATGACCGCCTCCCCCTCCGGCGTCGGGCAGTGGCGTGAGGCCGCCGCCGCCCGGCTGCGCATCGCCCGGCAGTGGCCCGCCGCCGGAGCCGGCTGGAGTGCCGTCGCGCTGGCGCTCAGCGTGTCCCGGGGGGTGCTGCCGGTGGTCTTCGCGATCGCCGTCAGCACCACCGTCGGCCGGATCGGCCCGGTGCTGCACGGCACCGCCCGACCGGCCGGGGTGTGGTGGCCGCTGGCCGTCGCCGGGGCGGCGCTGATCGCGGCGCAACTCGCGGAGGCGGCGCAGAAGGCCGTCGCCGAGCAGCTCAGCCGCCGCGTCGACGGGCACATGTACCGGCGGCTCATCCAGGCGTCGCTGTCGACCCGGGAGATCACCCCGCTGGAGGACCCGGCGGTCCTGGACGAGCTGGGGGAGGCCGGGCACGAGCTGCGGTTCGCGTTCCGCACCCCGGGCGCGGCCTACGCCGGGCTGATCGCGCTCGTCGGGCCGTACACCCAGGTCGCCGGGTTCACGGTGGTGGTGGCGGTGGTGCTGGGGCCGTGGGCGGCGCTGGTCATGCTGGCGGTGGTGCTGCTGTTCCGGCACGGCCAGCGCGGCGGGTTGCGCCGCTACGCCCGGGTCATCCGCGACGTCGCGGCCCTGCGCCGGGAGAGCCGCTACCTGCGGGGGCTGGCGATGGGTCCGGCCGCCGCCAAGGAGCTGCGGGTCTTCGGGCTCACCGGCTGGCTGACCGAACGCTACCGGCAGGTCTACCGCCGGGCCCTGGCCCCGGTGTGGGCCGAGCGCCGCCGGATCTACCTGCGGCCCTACCTGGCGTACACGGCGGTGGGGCTGGTCGGCGTGGCGGCGGTGCTGGCGTTGGCGGGGGTCCGCGCCGCCGACGGGGCGTACGACCTGGCCGCGCTGGCACTGGTGTTGCAGGCGGTGCTGGCCCTGATCCGGCTGGGCGAGTTCTACCCGGACTCCGACACCCAGACCCAGTACGGCATGAACGCCGAGACCGCCATCACCGCGTTCGAGCAGGCCATGGCCCGCTACCCGGAACCCGCCGACCGGGGCGGTGCCGGGCCGCCCGCCTCCGTCGCCCCGGCCATCGACTTCACCGGGGTGCGCTTCGGCTACCCGGGTGGGGCCACGCCGGTGGTCGACGGTCTGGATCTGCACATCCCCGCCGGCCGCTGCACCGCCCTGGTCGGGGTGAACGGCGCGGGCAAGACGACCCTGGTGAAACTGCTGGCCCGGCTCTACTCGCCGGATGCCGGTGCGGTACGCGCCGACGGCGTCGACCTCGCCGACCTGCCGGCCCGGGACTGGCAGCGGCGGATCGCCGTGGTGTTCCAGGACTTCGTCCGCTACGAACTGTCGGTGGCGGCCAACATCGGGTTCGGCGCGGTGGAACATCTCGACGACCGGGCCGGGATCCGCCGCGCGGCGGAGGCGGCCGGGTTGCTCGACACCCTCGACGCGCTGCCGGACGGCCTGGACACGCTGCTGTCGCGCGCGTACGACGGCGGGGTCGACCTGTCGGGTGGGCAGTGGCAGCGCATCGCCATCGCCCGTGCCCTGTTCGCGCTCTACCACGGGAGCACGGTGCTGGTGTTGGACGAGCCCACGGCGGCGCTGGACGTGCGGGCCGAGGCCGAGTTCTTCGCCCGGTTCGCCGAGCTGACCCGGGGCCGCACGACGGTGCTCATCTCGCACCGGCTGTCCAGCGTCCGGCTGGCCGACCGGATCGTCCTGCTCGACGGGGGGCGGGTCGTCGAGCAGGGCAGCCACGACGAGCTGATGGCGGCGGGCGGCCGGTACGCGGCGATGTTCACCCTCCAGGCGGAGCGGTTCGCCGACGACGGGGACGACCGGGACACCGACGAGGGCGCTGGTCCGCTGGCGCAGCGGGTGGGCTGAGGCGATGATGCGGGCGATCACCGGGCTGCTGCGGCTGTCGTGGCGGCAGGACCGGCGCAAGATGGCCGTGGCGCTGGCGTTGATGCTGGGCAACGCGGTGGCGGTGCCGGCGAGCGCGGTGGCGCTCAAACACCTCACGAACGCGGCGGCGGCCGGCCGGGCCGGGGCGGCGGCCTGGGCGGGGCTGGCCGTCGCGGTGGCCGCGATCGCGGCGCTGACCTGCGCGCACTTCGCCCACATCGGGTACTTCGAGGTGTCCGAGCTCAACGTGCTCAGCACCGACGAGCAGCTCATCGAGATCAGCAACGGCACCCCGTACCTCGACCACCACGAGCGGCCCGAGCACGCCGACCGGATGGCGTTGGCCCAGGACGAGCTGCAGCGCATCGGCGAGGGTCTCCAGGCGCTGCTGACCGGCGGCTCGCTGGCGGTCGGCCTGCTGCTGACCACCGTGCTGCTCACCCTGACCCATCCGGCGCTGGTGCTGCTGCCCCTGCTGGCCGCGTTGCCGGTGCTGGCCGGTCGCCGGGCCCAGGCCGCCGCCGACCGGGCCCGTACGGACAGCGTCGTCGACACCCGGCAGGCCCGGCACCTGTTCGAGCTGACCACCACGGCGGCCTCGGCCAAGGAGCTGCGCCTGTTGGGCCTGGAGGGGCACCTCCAGCAGCGCTACGCCACGCACTGGCAGCGTGCCACCGCCCGCCTCTGGCGCGGCGAGCTGGCCGCCGGCCTGTGGCGCGCCGCCGGGCAGGCCGTGTTCGCCCTCGGCTACGTCGCCGCCCTGGTCCTGGTGGTCCGTGACGCCGTACGCGGCCGGGCGGACGTCGGCGACGTGGTGTTGGCGATCATGCTCGCCTCGCAGCTCAACCACCAGGTCGCCGCAGCGGTGACGATCACCCAGCAGTTGGCGCGCAGCGGCCGGTCCCTGCGCCGCCTGGACGAGGTGCGTGACCTGGTGCCCCCACCGGTCGTCGCGCCCGACGCGCCCGCCACGCCACTGCAACCACCCGCGCGCCTGCTGGAGGGCATCCGGCTGCGGCAGGTGAGCTTCACCTACCCGGGCGCGGCGAAGCCGGTGCTGCGTGACGTCGACCTGCTGCTGCCCGCCGGCAGCACGGTGGCGGTCGTGGGCGAGAACGGCGCGGGCAAGACCACGCTGGTCAAGCTGCTCAACCGGTTCTACGAACCCGACCGGGGCGCGATCCTGGTCGACGGGGTCGACCTGCGTCATCTCGACCTGGCCGCCTGGCGGGCGCGGACCACCGCCGCGTTCCAGGACTACGCGCGGCCGGAGCTGACCGCCCGGCTGGCGGTCGGCATCGGGGACCTGCCCCGGGCCACCGACGAGGACGCGGTCCGCACCGGCCTGGCCCGCGCGCACAGCGAGGTCGCCGACAAGCTGCCGTACGGGCTGGACACCCGGCTGGGGCGCAGTCACGCCGACGGCGGGGTGGACGCCTCCGGCGGGCAGTGGCAGCAGTTGGCGCTCGGCCGGGCGATGATGCGCGACGCCCCCCTGCTGATGGTGCTGGACGAGCCGGCGTCGGCGCTGGACGCCGAGGCCGAGCACCGGTTGTTCGCCAGGTACGCCGACGGGGCGGCCCGGGTCGCCGCCGACAGCGGCGGGGTGACGGTTTTCGTGTCGCACCGCTTCTCGACGGTCCGCACCGCCGACCTGATCATCGTGATCGGCGAGGGCGGGGTACGCGAGGTGGGCACCCACGACGAGCTGATCCGCCTCGGCGGCGTGTACGCCACCCTCTACGGCACCCAGGCCGCCGCCTACCGCTGACCGCTCTGCGCCTCTTTAGGGCCGCACGTCCGATCCGGACCGCCGCTGTCGCCCGACCGGTACGGTGGCGATCCGTCGGTGGACGACCAACCCCGCCGGCCGTACGAAGATCGACCGTCGGGCGACGGCCTCCCCCTTGTCGTCCAGTTGGTAGACGTCGAGCCAGCACCACCCGTCGTAGGTGATCCAGTCGAGCACCCGGATGACCCGGCACCGGATGGGCTTGACGAACTGGACGCTGGCAGCCCGGGTCACCTCAATCAGGTCACCCGCTCGGAGTGTGGTCATCGCAGGTCCCTTACCTGCCGCCAGGCGAGAATCCGAGCACGCGAGATCGCCACACGTGGGCACCAGCCGTCCGGGCGGCAGTGACGGCAACGCTGGACAGCGTGGTCGTCAATAACGATCCAGGCCGCTTGGATCAAGAACGGCACCTCGGGCTCGGTCACGACCCACCGCCCGGCCATGGCCTTTGGTTGATCACGAGTCGGCGGGCCGACCGGTTGGGCCCGGGCAGCCAACCGAGGAATCTGCGGTGGAGGGTGCCAGCCGGAGCCCAGCCCATGTCCTGCATGGCTGACACCAGATACGCGCCCATATAGACGGCGAGGGACACCGGAGCGCGGTCGTACTCCGCGATCAACTCCCTGCGGCGGGTGGGACATGGCCAGGGCGATTCACACCCGGCACATGTCCAGACAGGCGGAACAGGTCCGTGGCTTGTCATCGGTCCACCACATCACACGATATTGTACGAGGGCAACCCCAAAGGACGTTGCACTTCCCGCTACCACCTTATGCAAGTGCGCCAGACCATAGCGTCAGCCTGTGGAGTTGCTCGGGTTGGATGAGATCCGCGACCTGCTGGGCGGGATCAGCAAGCAGCGCGCCACGATCATCGTGGGCCGCAAGGGATTCCCCGACCCCTTCGTCACCCTGAAGATGGGCCGCGTCTGGGATGGCAAGGCCGTCCGGGCGTGGATCGCCACGAACCGCCCCGGCCCCGCCGACGAGGACTGACCCCGGGGCTACGTTCGGGACATGGACCGAGGGCCAGGCGACCTGATGGGGCCCTACGAGATCGCCCAACGCCTGGGCGTCTCCCGGTCGCGGTTTCAGCAGATCGCGAACCGACGCACCTTCCCGAGGCCGTACCGGGAGCTGCGTGGCATGAAGGTGTGGTTGACCGAGGACGTCGAAGAGTGGATCAGGGAACACCGCCGCCCCACGCCGCCGGCGGACGAGGACGACCAGAGCTGACTCGCGAGGTGCCACCTCACAACGGCGAGCACTGCCGACGCCGGGCGACCAGGGTCGGGTGGCGTCGGGGAGGATGGGGCGGTGACGGTGGATGCGGTGGTGTTCGACCTGGACGGCGTGATCGTGGACTCCGAGCCGGTCTGGGAGGAGGTGCGCCGGGCGTACGTGGCGGCGCGGGGCGGCACCTGGCAGCCCGACACCCAGCGGCGGCTGATGGGGATGAGCACCGGCGAGTGGGCCGAATACCTCAGCGGTGAGCTGGGCGTCGACCGGACCGCCGAGCAGGTCGCCGCCGAGGTGGTCGAGGAGATGGCCCGGCGGTACGCGGTGCGCGTACCGCTTATCGACGACGCCGACCTGGTGGTGCGCCGGTTGGCCGCGCGGTGGCCGCTGGGGTTGGCCAGTTCCTCGCCGACCCGGCTGATCGCCGCGGCACTGACCGCTGCGGACCTCACCGCCGAGTTCCGGGTGACCCTGTCGACCGAGCGGACCGCCCGGGGCAAGCCCGCGCCCGACGTCTACCTGGCCGTCGCCGAACGGCTCGGGGTCGACCCGGCCCGGTGTGCCGCCGTGGAGGACTCCTCCAACGGGGTCCGCTCGGCCGCCGCCGCCGGGATGCGGGTGGTCGCGGTGCCGCACGGGTCGTACCCGCTGGATCCGGACGCGGCGGAACTGGCTGCGGTGGTGCTCTCCTCGGTGCACGACCTCACCCCGGAGGTGGTGGACCGGCTCGGCTGAACCGCCTCCGCGACCCGGCCGGTCCGCCTAGCGTCGGGACCATGAGAGCTGTGGTGTACCAGGGGCCGCACGAGGTGACGGTCGACGACGTCGAGGACCCGCGCATCGAGCATCCGGACGACGTGGTCGTGCAGATCACCACGACCGCGATCTGCGGATCCGACCTGCACATGTACGAGGGGCGCACGCTCGCCGAGCCGGGCATCGTCTTCGGTCACGAGAACATGGGCACCGTGGTCGAGGCCGGCACCGGGGTACGCGGGATCAAGGTCGGTGACCGGGTGTCGATGCCGTTCAACGTGGCGTGCGGGTTCTGCCGCAACTGCCGGGAGCAGAAGACCGGTTTCTGCCTCACCGTCAATCCCGGCTTCGCCGGTGGCGCGTACGGCTATGTGGCGATGGGGCCGTACCGGGGTGGGCAGGCCGAGTACCTGCGGGTGCCGTTCGCCGACTTCAACTGCCTGAAGCTGCCGCCCGGCACCGAGCACGAGAACGACTACGCGATGCTCGCCGACATCTTCCCCACCGGCTACCACGGGGTGGCGATGACCGGGCTGCGGCCGGGCGAGAACATCACCGTGATGGGTGGCGGGCCGGTCGGGCTGATGGCCGCGTACTCGGCGGTCCTGATGGGTGCCGCCGAGGTGTTCCTGGTGGACCGGGTGCCGGACCGGCTGCGGCTGGCCGAGTCGATCGGAGCGACCCCGATCGACTTCTCGGCCGGCGACCCGGTCGCCCAGATCCTCGACCGGACCGACGGGGTGGGCACCGACCACGGGGTGGACGCGGTCGGCTACCAGGCCACCGGGAAGGGCGGCGCGGAGCAGCCGGCGGCGGTGCTGAACAGCCTGGTCGAGGTGGTCCGGGCGACCGGCGCGATCGGCGTGGTCGGCCTCTACCTGGCCAACGACCCGGGTGCGCCGGACGAGCACTCCGGCAAGGGTGAGCTGCTGTTCAAGATGGGCAAGCTCTTCGAGAAGGGCCTGCGGATGGGCACCGGGCAGGCCAACGTGAAGACCTACAACGAGTACCTGCGAAATCTGATCATGGCGGGGCGGGCCACGCCGAGTTTCGTGGTGAGCAAGGAGTTGCCGTTGGACGCGGCGCCGGACGCGTACCAGCGTTTCGACCGCCGCGAGGCGGGCTACTCGAAGGTGGTGCTCAAACCGGCGGCCTGAGGAGACGGCATGCAGACGATCGTGTACGAACGCACCGGTGACCCGTCGGTGCTCCGGCTGGTCGACCGGCCGGTGCCCGAGCCGGGCCCGGGGGAGGTGCTGGTCCGGCTGGCGGTGGCCGGGGTGAACCCGACCGACTGGAAGAGCCGGCGACAGCAGCCGCTACCGGTCGGCTGGCAGACCCCGGGGCAGGACGGGGCAGGCGTGGTGGAGTCGGTCGGCGCGGGGGTCGACCAGGGTCTGACCGGGGAACGGGTGTGGGTCTGGGAGGCCGCCTGGCAGCGCCCCTGGGGTACGGCCGCCGAGTACACGGTGGTGCCGGTCCGGCAGGTGGTGCCGCTCGGGGACGCCTCCTTCGACCTCGGCGCGTGCCTGGGCATTCCGTTCCTCACCGCGCACCGCTGCCTGACCGTCGGGGAGTACATGCCGGACACCCTGCACGCCGGGGCGCTCAGTGACCACGTGGTGCTGGTGCAGGGTGGGGCGGGTGCGGTGGGCAACGCGGCGATCCAGTTGGCCCGCTGGGCCGACGCCTGCGTCATCGCGACGGTCAGCAGTCCGGAGAAGGCACAGTTGGCGGCGGCGGCCGGGGCGTCCTTCGTCATCGACTACCGGGAACAGGACGTGGTCGACGAGGTCCGCAAGATCGCCCCCGACGGGGTGCACACCGTCGTCGAGGTCTCCGCCGCCCGCAACGCGGGCACCGACGTGCAGGTGCTGCGGCCCGGCGGGGCGGTCTGCGTCTACGCCGACGACGGTGGCGGCGAGGTGACCCTGCCGATCCGGCCGTTGATGGCCCCGAACGCCCGCTGGCAGTTCGTGCTGGTCTACACCGCGCCGAAGGCGGCCAAGGCGCAGGCGGTGACCGACGTGGCGGCGGCGGTCGCCCAGGGGGCGGTACGGGTGGGCACGGAGGCCGGCCTGCCGCTGCACCGCTTTCCGTTGGCGCAGGCCGCCGACGCGCACCGGGCGGTGGAGGACGCGGTGGTGGGCAAGGTGCTGATCGACACCGCCGGGCAGTAGTTCCGAGGACATTTCGCAATCGCCCGGACAGACGCGAGTAATTCTCGCAACAATGACATGGCGGGTCACCCCGCAAGGAAGGGCGGCCCCGGCGCGGTGCGAACGCCGGGGCCGCCCCTGGGGAGGGATGTTTCAGGAGTGACGTCCCTACCCCATCGGCGACGAGTCGCCGAAAAGTGTTACGGCCCCGCCAGCTCCCGTACCTCCAGGTCGCCGGCGGCGTACCGCGAACGCACCACCTTCTTGTCGAACTTGCCGACGCTGGTCTTCGGCACCGCGTCGATGACCGCCCAGCGTTCCGGCAGCTGCCAGTGTGCCACCGAACCGGCGAGGAACGCACGGAGCTGCTCCACACTGGTCGACGCGCCCTCCCGGACCACGACGGTGGCCAGTGGACGCTCACCCCACCGCTGGTCGGGCACCCCCACCACGCAGGCCTCCTGCACGTCCGGATGGGCCATCAACGCGTTCTCCAGCTCCACCGAGGAGATCCACTCCCCACCGGATTTGATCACGTCCTTGGCCCGGTCGGTGAGGGTGATGAACCCGTCCGGCGAGAGCGTGCCGACGTCACCCGTACGCAGCCAGCCGTCGCGGAACTTCTCGGGATCGGGGGCGTCGTCGCCGACGTACCTGGCGGTCACCCACGGCCCGCGCACCTCCAGCTCCCCCACGGACGTCCCGTCGGCGGGTAGCGGCTCGCCCAGCGGGCCGACGATCCGGGCCGCCACCCCCGCCGGCACCCGCCCCTGCGTGTAGCGGTACCGCCAGGCTTCGTCGCCGGTCACCCCGGCCGGTGCCCGGGACACCGATCCCAGCGGGGACATCTCGGTCATCCCCCAGGCGTGGATCACCTCGATGCCGTGTCGTTCGGCGAACGCGTGCATCAGCGCGGGCGGGCACGCCGAGCCGCCGACGATCACCTCCTTGAGCGACGAGGTGTCCACGTCGTTGGCGTCCAGGTGGGCCAGCAGGTCGTTCCAGATGGTCGGCACCGCACCGGCCAGGGTGGGCCGCTCGGCGGCGATCATCTCGGCGATCGGCGCGGCCTGGAGGAACCGGTCCGGCATGATCAGTGACGCGCCGGAGAGGAACGCCGCGTACGGCAGTCCCCAGGACATCGCGTGGAACATCGGCACGATGGCCAACTCCCGGTCACCCGGACCGAGCCCGAACCCCTCCGGCAGGCACACCTGCAACGAGTGCAGGTAGATCGACCGGTGCGAGTAGGCGACGCCCTTGGGGTGGCCGGTGGTGCCGGAGGTGTAGCAGAGCGCGGCGGCGTCCCGCTCGTCCACCTCGGGCCAGTCGAAGTGCTCCGGCCGGCCGGCCAGCAGCTCGTCCCAGTGGTGGAAGGTGACCCGGTCACCGGCGACCGCCCGCAGCGGCCCGGGGTCGCCCCCGCCGACCACCACCACGTGCCGCACCGTGGTCAACTCGCCGAGCACCCGGGCCAGCAGCGGGATCAACGTCGAGTCGACGAGCACCACCCGGTCCTGCGCGTGGTTGGCGATGTAGGCGACCTGGTCGGGGAAGAGCCGGATGTTCAGGGTGTGCAGCACCGCGCCCATGCTCGGCACGGCGAAGTACGCCACCAGGTGCTCGGTGTTGTTCCACATGAAGGTGGCGACCCGCTCGTCGCCGGTCACCCCGCACTCGTCGCGCAGCGCGTGGGCCAGCCGGGCCGCCGTCCGCCCCACCTCGGCGTACGACATCCGGCGCGGCTCGGCCCCCGTCCAGGTGACCACCTCGGCCGTGCCGTGCACGGTGACACCGTGTTCGAGGATCCGGGCGACCTGCAGCGGGGCGTCCATCATCGTGCTACGCATGGGTGACAAGCTAGTGTCGCCGGTCACACGTTGGGAACCCCCGGAACGTCGAACCGTCCCCGGGATGCTGCGTAGATTGTCCGGGTGAGTATCTCCTGGGCCGACTCGTACGTGGGACAGCTACGCGCCCTGGCCGGCGACCGGACGCTGATGTTCGTCGGCGCCCGGGCCGTGGTGCGCGACGACGCCGGGCGGGTGCTGCTGATCCGCCGCTCGGACAACGGCCAGTGGGCGCTGCCGGCGGGAGCGATGGAACTCGGCGAGTCGATCGCCGACTGCGCGGTGCGGGAGGTACGCGAGGAGACCGGCCTGCGCGCCCTGCGGGTCAGCGCCTTCGCGCTCTACACCGGCCCGGACCGCACCCACACCAACATGTACGGCCACACCTACCAGATCTTCACCGCCGCGTTCCGGGTCGACGAGTGGGACGGCGAGCTGGCCCGGGTCACCGACGAGACGACCGACGCCGCCTTCCTGCACCCGCACGAGTTCCCCGCCCCGCTCTCCCTCTCGGTCCCGGAAACCCTCGCCGACCTCGACGTCTTCACCCAGACCAACCGCCTCATCCTCAAGTAGCACCCGGCCCCGCTGCCCCGCACCGGTTCCCCCGCTTGCCCCGGTGATCAAGAGGTTTGCGTCAGGAATCCGCGCGGAGGTTGACGCAAACCTCTTGATCACCGAAGCGGGGCGGGGCCGGAACGGGCGGGCCGGAGCGGGCGGAGCGGGGTTAGAGCATGGTTTGGGATTTGGCGTTGAGGTCGGCGGCGGCTTCCTCCTTGGACTCCCGGGTCAGGGGCTTGCCGCCGGGGGCGGGGGCCTTGCCGCCGAGCGGGTCGGTGCCACCGGTCGCGCCCTGCGGGCCGGCGCCCCGGAGCTGATCGTTCGGCAGGGCCAGGGTGACCAGCACGGCGAGCAGCGCGATCAGGCCGGTGGTCAGGAACACCAGGTGCAGCGCGTCGACGAAGGACGCCTGGATGGCCGCCCGGACCGGACCGGGCAGGGCCAGGATCGTCGCCGGGTCGTTGATCGAGATGTTCGTGCCGCTGCCCGCCACCGCCGCCCGCTGCTCGGGCGGGAGCTGGGCGATCGCGCCGGGCAGCCGGTCGGCCAGGCCACCGGCGAGCCGGGAGGAGAGCACCGCGCCCAGGATGGCCACCCCGAACGAGCCGCCCAGCGACCGGAAGAACGTCGCCGAGGAGGTCGCCGCGCCCAGGTTCCGTACGTCCACCGCGTTCTGCACGCCGAGGATGAGCGACTGCATGCACAGGCCCAGCCCGACGCCGATGACCACCATGTAGCCGAACGCCGCCCAGAGCGAGCTGTCCACCTGGAGCCGGGTGAACAGCAGCATGCCGGCGACCAGCACCACCGAACCGGCCACCGGGAACCACTTGTACCTGCCGATCCGGCTCATCGCCCGGCCGGTCACGATCGAGGTGACGATGATGCCGGCCATCATCGGCAGCATCAGCAGGCCGCTGCGGGTGGGCGAGGCGCCCTTGACGATCTGCAGGTAGAGCGGGATGAAGATGATCGACCCGAACATCACCAGACCGAGCACGAAGCCGGCCGAGTTGGCCAGCGCGAACGTCGCCGAGCGGAACAGCCCGAGCGGCAGGATCGGCTCGCCGACCCGGGCCTCCTGGAGCACGAACGCCACCCCGAGCACCGCGCCCGCCACGAACAGCCCGATGATCGTCGCCGAACCCCAGGCGTACGAGTTGCCACCCCAGCTCAGCGCCAGCAGCAGCGCGCTCACCCCGGCGACCAGCAGCGCCGCGCCCAGCCAGTCCACGGTGTGCTCCCGCCGCTCGAACGGGATCAACCGCAGCACGTGGTAGCAGACCACGATCGCCAACAGCGCCAGCGGCACGTTCAGATAGAAGATCCACCGCCAGCTCGTCTCGGCGAAGTAGCCGCCGACCAGCGGCCCGGCCACCGAGGAGACGCCGAAGACCGCCCCGAACAGTCCCTGGTAGCGACCACGCTCCCGGGGCGACACCACGTCCGAGATGATGGTGAACGCCAACGTCATCAGGCCACCCGCCCCGATGCCCTGCACGCCCCGGGTGACGATCAGCTGGGTCATGTCCTGCGACAGGCCGGCCAGCAGCGAGCCGAGCAGGAACGTGCCGATCGAGAAGAGGAAGACCGGGCGGCGGCCGTACAGGTCGGCCATCTTGCCGTAGAGCGGGGTGGAGGCGGTCGAGGCGAGCAGGTAGGCGGTCACCACCCACGAGTAGTGGTCGATCCCGCCCAGCTCGCCGACGATGGTGGGCAACGCCGTACCGACGATGGTCTGGTCCAGCGCGGCCAGCAGCATGCCGGTCATCAGGCCGAACATCAACAGACGGAGCTGGCGGGCCTGGAGCACCGGCTGGCCGTGGGTCTGGGCGGTCATCCCGCCTTCTTTCCCGCTCCCCCGCGAACATGCCTACGCACCGGAGGAAACCTGCCCGGCACCCGACGGGCACGCGGGCCACCAGGGACCCGCATGCCCGTCGGGGTACGCCTCAGCCGGCGAACCGGTCGACGATCGCGGCGCAGAACGCCGGCAGGTCGTCGGGCTTACGGCTGCTGACCAGGTTGCCGTCGGTCACCACCTGCTCGTCGACCCAGGTCGCGCCGGCGTTGGTCAGGTCGGTACGCAGGCTCGGCCAGCTGGTGATCCGGCGGCCCGCCACCCCACCCGCCTCGACCAGGGTCCACGGGCCGTGGCAGATCACCCCGACCGGCTTCCCGGCGGTGAAGAACGCCTGCACGAACCGGACCGCGTCCGGGTCGGTCCGCAGGAAGTCCGGGTTGGCCACCCCGCCGGGCAGCACCAGCGCGTCGTAGCCCTCGGCGTCCGCGTCGGCCGCCGTCACCGCCACGTCATACGTCTTGGCCTGGTCCAGGTGGTTGAAGGCCTGAATGGTGCCGGGCTTGAGCGACACCAGCTCGGCGGTCGCGCCCGCCTTCTCGACCGCCTCCCGCGGCTGCACGTACTCGACCTCCTCCACGCCGTCGGTGGCGAGGAACGCGATCCGCTTGCCCTGCAATGTCGTGGCTGCCATGTCGGTTTTCCCCTCTCCGGATACCTCTGGTCGGTTCCCGGGGCGTAGGGCCCGAAACGTGACCCTGGTCGCCGGTCGCGGCGGAGGGTTTGGCCTGGTCGGGGCGGGGGACCCCGGTGGGCATGGCAGGAGCAGCAGCGGAACAGCGCCGGCTCGCCACCGTCGTGGAGAGCTGGCGGGAACGCGCCGTCCTCGTCGTCGGCGACGCCATGCTCGACGAGTGGCGCTTCGCCGAGTCGGAGCGGCTGTGCCGGGAGGCCCCCGCGCCGATCCTCACCCTGCGCCGACGGATCACCGCCGCCGGTGGGGCCGCGAACACCGCGGTCAACATCGCCACCCTCGGCGGGCGGGCCCTGCTCGTCGCCCCGGTCGGCGCGGACGTGGCCGGCGACGAGCTGCACGACTGCCTGGACCGGGCCGGCGTCTGGGACCGTACGGTCAGTGAACCGCACCGGCCGACGCCGGTGAAACGCCGGATGCTCGCCGGCAACCAGATCCTGCTCCGCGAGGACTCCGGCGACCCGGACGACCCGCTCGACGACGACGGGGTCGGTCGGCTGCTCACCGCCCTGAGCTGCGCCACCGAGGAGCTGCGGGCGGTGGCCGGTGGGGTCGCGCCCACCCTGGTGGTCTGCGACTACGGCCTCGGCGCGCTGCCCGCCCCGGTACGCGCCTGGCTGGTCGCCCACCGGCACCGGTACGCCACCGTCGCCCTGGACGCCCACGACCTCGCCGACTGGCGGGGGCTGAACCCGACGGTGGTCACCCCCAGTTTCGCCGAGGCGACCCGGCTGCTGGCCCGCGCCGCCGCCGGCTTCGGCGCGCCGCCCGCCCCGGCCCGTACCGGCGGCACCGGCCTGCACCTGGACCACCCGCCCAACGATCCGGCGGACGGGCCGTCGGAGCTGGTCGTGGGCACCGCCCCGGGCGGCGTCGGCAGGGCACCGACCGGCCCGACCGGGGAGCCGACCCCGGGCGAGGGGCGGGTCGCGATGACCGGGGACGGGCTGAGCGTGACCGGGGCCGGGGTGACCGTCAACGCCACCGTCGGCGAGGGGGTCGACCGGGCCGGGCTGGCCCGGGCGCGGCTGGCCGAGCTGCGGGCGCACACCGGCGCGGACGTGGTCGCGGTGACCCTGGACACCGAGGGTGCCATCGTCGGCGGCCCGGACGGTGCACCCCGGCGCAGCCACAGCACCCCCGTCCCGGCCAGTCACGCCGTCGGCGCGGGGGACGCGTACCTGGCGGCGATGACCCTCGCCCTGGCCACCGGGGCACCGCTGCCGACCGCCGCCCAACTGGCCCAGCTCGCCGCCACCATCACCGTCTCCGACACCGGCACCTGCGTGTGCCGCCGGGAGGACCTGCTCGACGCGCTCGGCGGCGCAGCCGGCGGCGGCACTCATCCGACGCTCGTCGGCACCGGGGAGCTGGACGCGATCGTCGCCGACCACCGGCGAACCGGCCGGTCCGTGGTGTTCACCAACGGCTGCTTCGACGTGCTGCACCCGGGGCACGTGCGCTACCTGGAACAGGCCCGCGCGCTCGGCGACCTGCTGGTGGTGGCGGTCAACTCCGACTCCAGCGTCCGCCGGCTCAAGGGGGCCGACCGGCCGGTCAACCCGGTGGAGGACCGGATCGCCCTGCTCGCCGCGCTGTCCTGCGTGGACCACGTGGTGGTCTTCGAGGAGGACTCGCCGGCCGACCTGATCGAGGCGGTCCGCCCCGACGTGTACGTCAAGGGCGGCGACTACCCGCCGGAGATGGTCCCCGAGGCACCCCTGGTACGCCGCCTCGGCGGTCAGGTGCGCACCCTCGGCTACGTGCCGGACCGGTCCACCTCGGCGATCATCGACCGGATCCGCGCCCAGGCCGCCACCGGCCTGGCCACCACCGGCGACCCACCGGCCGACCGGCTGCGACCCGCCGCCGGAATGCCCGCGGCACCCGGCCCGGAGCCGACCCCGGCCACCCCGACCCCGACCGCCGAACACCTGGGCAGGATCACGTGAACCGACCGCTGGACCTCGGCTCGGCCGGGGAGTTCCGCCGACCCCGTCGGCTCGACGTGCTGATCCCCACCCGCAACCGGCCGGCCGAGCTGGCGGTCACCCTGGCCGGGCTGGCCGCCCAGGTCGAGGTCCCCGACTTCGGGGTGGTGGTCAGCGACCAGTCCGACCACGACCCGGCGTACGCGCACCCGGCGGCGGCCACCATGGTCCGGGCGTTGCGCCACCGGGGGCACCCGGTGCTGCTCACCCGGCGGCTGCCCCGGCGCGGACTGGCCGAACACCGGGCGTACCTGCTGGACCGGTCGGTGGCCCGCTACGTGCTCTGCCTCGACGACGACGTCTGGCTCGAACCGGGCACCCTGGACCGGCTGGTCACCGCGATCGGGGAACTGGGCTGCGGGTTCGTCGGCAACGCGGTGCACGGCCTGTCGTACGCCGACGACGTCCGTCCCGAGACGCACCGGCACTACGAGGAGTGGGACGGCCCGGTGGTGCCGGAACGGGTCCGCCCCGACACCCCGCAGTGGCAGCGGGCCGCCATCCACCCGGCCGCGAACCTGCTGCACGTCCAGCAGAAGCTGGGGCTGCCGGCGGGGGCGTGGCGGGCGTACAAGGTCTCCTGGATCGGCGGTTGCGTGCTCTACGACCGGGCGGCGCTGGTCGACGCGGGCGGCTTCGAGTTCTGGCGGCGGGTGCCGGAGAACCACCAGGGCGAGGACGTCGCCGCCCAGCTCGCGGTGCTGGCCCGGTACGGCGGCGCGGGCGTGCTGCCCAGCGGCGCGTACCACCTGGAGTCACCGACCACCGTGACCGACCGTGACGTCGAGGCGTGGGAGGTCGTCGCCGCCGAGACCCCGCAGCCGGCCTGAGCCCGGCCGGCCGCCGATCCGCCGGGGTCGTCCCGGCCCGGGGCCCGTCGGCCGACGGTACGGACGACCCGGGACTGTCAGCCGGCGGCGCTGCCCGGTTCGGGGCGGAGCAGGTCGGCGGCGGCTTCGAGCACCTCGGCCACCGGCACGTCGGCGACGAACGAGTCCCGGTGCGGGCAGTTGCCGTCGCCGGGCCGGTGCGGATAGATCCCGGGCGTGCAGTCGACCCCGCAGACCGGGCAGCGCGTCGTCCAGGCGGCGATCGGGCGGTGCCGGGCGCGCAACGGCGTCGCCCCGTTGATCATGTTGCCGACCCAGTAGACGCCCACCGTCGGGGCCCCCACCGCGCCGGCCAGGTGCAGCGGGCCGGTGTCGTTGGAGACCACCAGCCCGCATTCGGCGTACGCGGCGGCCAACCCGCCGAGGCTGAGCGTGCCGACCTGGGGACGGACCGGCACCCCGGCCGCCGCGACCACCTCGTCGACCACCGCCCGCTCGGTGGGGGTGCCGGTGACCAGCACCTCGTACCCGTCGTCGTGCAGCACCCGGGCCACCTCGGCGAACCGCCGCGCCGGCCAGCGCCGCCGGGTGTCGCTCGCCCCCGGGTGCAGCGCCACCCGGGGCCGCTCCGGCTCGCCCAGCACCGCCCGCGCCTGCGCCCGGTCCGCGTCGGTCACCGTGAGCGTCGGTACGACGGTGACCGCGTCCGCCCCGACCAGGCCCACCACCTCCAGGTAGCGGGTCACCTCGGGCTGGTAGTAGACGTAGCGCAGCCAGCGGTCCAGCGGGGGGGCGTCCTCGGCGCGCAACCCGGCGGTGACCCGGGCCCCCAACCGGCTCATGATCGGATTGGAGTTGGCCCCGCCTCCGTGCACCTGCAACGCCAGGTCGTAGCCCTCCCGGGCGGCGTCGGCCAGGAAGTCGTCGAGCGATCCGGGCGGTTCGTCGGGGCCGGGCTCGCGGATGCCGGGGGCCGGCGGGACGACCAGCACCCGGTCGACCGGGCCGGGCCGGTCCCGCCAGAACGCCGCGTGCCACGGCGCGCCGAACAGCACGATCTCCGCCGCCGGGTACGCGGCCCGCAGCGAGTCCAGGGCGGGCAGCAGGAAGATGAGGTCGCCGAGCGCGTTGGCCCGCAGCACGGCGATCCGGGTCACGTCGGGCACCCGCTCCCCCAGCGGGCCACCCAGGGCGGGGCTGGTCACCGGGGGCCTACGGCCGGTCGAGGGGGTCGACGGCGGTGTCCGGGTGGTGCAGTTCCCGGTCCGCCGCCGGGTCCACGCCGGTGGACGTACCGGTGCGGGTGGGACCGGGCGGGTAGCCGGCGCGGCCGACGGTGATGGTGCGCGGCGCGGGCCGGGCCGCCCGGGGCAGGTGGACCCGGAGCAGGCCGTGGTCCATCACCGCGTCGATGGCGTCGGGGTCGACCCGGGACGGCAGGTCCACCCGGTATTCGAAGCCCCGGGTCTCGAACCCGCCGGGGATGCCCTGGTCGGCGTTGACCTCGGCCTCGGACCGGGCCCAGACGCAGAGTTCCCGGTCGTCGAGTTCGACGGCGACCTCCTCCGGCGCCACCCCGGGCAGCCGGACGACCACCTGCCAGCCGTCGGCGACCTCGGTCAGCTCGACGTCGGGCGATGCACCCCGGCCGCCGACCAGCCGGCTCAGCTCGGCGCGCAACGCCTGGAGCTCGCCCATCGGGTCCCAGCCCGGCTGGCGGCCACGCCAGCCCCGGCCCGGCTGGTCGCTCACCGCACCTCCCCCACCGGTCGGCCGGTCGCGGCGGGCCGCAGTGAGCTGGGGGCGTCCAGGCCGGCGTCGGAGTCGACACCCACCCCCAACCGGTCGACCAGTTCCCCGCCGAGCCAGGCGCTGACGCCGAGGATGGCCAGGCCGACCACCTCGATGGCGATCAGCGCGCCGCCGGCCGCCCGGGATTCGGCGTTCAACCGGACCGCCCAGACGGCGGCGAAGAGCAGGATCACCGCGACGTTCGCCGCCGCGTGGGTGAGCGCCACCCGCTTGGCCCGGGTGCCGGCCGGGATGGCCAGCAGGTCGAACGTGCCGGCCCCCGCGGCCAGCAGGCCACCGACCAGGCCGACGGTGATGTTCCAGTACGCCACCTCGGCGAGGAAGTCGGGCCCGCCGACCGTGTCCACGATGTCGAAGAGGGTGCCGGTGACCAGCAGCGCCACCGGGAACATCACCAGCATCGGGTGCACCGGGTGCCCGAGCACCTTCAGTCGGCTCTCCATGGCGGCCCTTCCACTGCGTTGTCGCGGGCGGGGGAGCCGGTACCCGCCCGCCCGGGGCGGCCCCGCTCGCCACGCCCGCCTAGGCTGACGTACGGCGGCCGGTGTGCCACCGCCCGCCACCGGGACCAACGGACGGGGGAGGCGGACGTGACGGCAGAGATCACCTCGCACGAGGAGTTACGCGCGCTGCTGGGGGCACCGATGCCCCGCGCGGCGGCCAAGGAACGCACCGTGCTGCACGAGCGGGACCGGCAGTGGCTGGCCGCGTCGCCGTTCTGCCTGGTCGCCACCGCCGGCGCGGACGGCAGCT
Source organism: Micromonospora sp. (assembly GCF_048594385.1). Classification (NCBI taxonomy): domain Bacteria; kingdom Bacillati; phylum Actinomycetota; class Actinomycetes; order Micromonosporales; family Micromonosporaceae; genus Micromonospora; species Micromonospora sp. Next base: position 39,635 of record NZ_JBMDWU010000420.1, read on the forward strand.
GCGACGTCTCCCCCAAGGGCGACCCGGCCGGCTTCGCGCTGGTGCTCGACGACCGGACGATCGCCGTTCCGGAGCGACCGGGCAACCGGCGGGCCGACGGCTACCGCAACATCCTCGACAACCCGCACGTCGGGCTGATCTTCCTGATCCCCGGCCGGACGGACACCCTGCGGATCAACGGCCGGGCGAAGCTGGTGCGCGACGCGCCCTACTTCGACGACATGCTGGTCAAGGGGCACCGGCCGGTGCTCGCCGTCGAGGTGGCCGTCGAGCAGATCTTCTACCACTGCGGGAAGGCGTTCATGCGCTCCGCGCTGTGGCAGCCGGAAACCTGGCAGCCGGATGCGCTGCCGTCGCGGGCCCGGCTGGCCAAGGAGGTGGAGACGCTGACCGAGAGCCTGGCCGACCTGGAGCACTACTACGGCCCGACGTACGCGGAGAGGCTCTACCGGGGGTGACGGCCGCCGGCCTGGTAAGGATTCAGCGTTGCCAGGGCGGCGGGACCCGGACCGAGGCCATGCCCGCCGCCGTCGCCGCCGCGACCCCCAGGTCGGTGTCCTCGAACACCAGGCACTGCTCCGGCGGTACGTCGAGCAGCCGCGCCGCCATCAGGTAGCACTCCGGGTCCGGCTTGGCCCGCGCGTAGTCCTCCGCGCAGACCAGCACGTCGAACCGGTCGAGCAGGCCGAGCGCGGTCAGCGAGGCGGTCACCGATTCCCGGGTGCTGCCGGACACCACCGCGAACGGCACCTGCCGGTGTGCCCGTTCGATGTGCGCCAGCACCCCCGGCACGGCGGTGAGCTGCGGCAGGAAGCTCTGGTAGGCGTCCTCCCGGCGACGGGCCACCACGTCGACAGGCATCGCCAGCCCGTGCCGCGCGTTGAGGTCGACGACGATGTCGGCCACCGGCCGGCCGCCCCAGGCGTAGAACAGGTCCTCCGGCAGGTCGCAGCCCCACTCGTCAAGCGCCGCCCGCCAGGCCAGGTGGTGCACCGGCATGGAGTCGACGATGGTGCCGTCGCAGTCGAACAGGTAGGCCCGGAAGTCGCCGGGCGGCAGGGGCAGCACGGGCCCAGGATAGCCACGGCGGGACCTGCCCCTTCGCCCGCGCCGGCTCCCGTCGGGCGGCGTGGTGGCCGGTCAGCGGTCCGGGTCGGTGCGGGTCATGTCACGAAGCGCGTCCTGCGGCGCGGCGCGGCGCAGGTAGTCGCGGCGCATCCGGCGACGCTCACGCCGGCACCGGCCGCACGCCCAGGGCAGCGGCCACCACCGGCCACAGAAGGCACATCTCATCGAGGGGTCCCATCCTCGTATGCGTACGGTAGCCGACTGCTGACCTTAGCCGTACCGGACAACGGGCATCGACCGGTGCCGTTGCGGTGTTGGTGCCGCGTCCCGACCCGGCGGCCAACGGCGGTGGTGGCGTGCCCCGTCCCCGGTGCTCAGCGGCAGAGGAGGTCGTCGATCTCGTCGTCGAACAGCAGTGCCGGGTCGAACCCCATGCCGGCGAAGTGGCCGGCGAGTTCGAGCGACAGGACGCCGTGCACCCGCGTCCAGAAGGCCAGCGCCTGCCGTAGCGTCGCGGCCGGTACGGTCGGGTCCGCGATCCAGCCGCGATGGTCGTCGAGGTGGGCCTCGATCCGTCGCCCCGAGGGCGGGACGTCGCGGCTGCGGTAGGCGTCGACGACGGTCGCCATGATCTCGGCCGAGATCGCGGTGGTGTCGTCGGGGGCGTGGTAGCCGGGTACGGGCGTACCCCAGATCAGCAGGTAGCGCTGCGGATCGTCGAGGGCCCAGGCGCGCACGGCACGGGCCAGCCCGGCGACGTCCGCCCCGGCGTCGGCGGCGGCCCGGAGCGTGTCGGCGAGGCTGCGGTACGCGTCGCGGATCAGTGCGGTGATCAGCTCGTCCCGGCTGGCGAAGTACCGGTAGAGCGCCGGGCCGCTCATGCCCAGGTGCTCGGCGATCGCCTTGAGCGACAGCGCCGACACCCCGGTCGTGGCGAGCTGTTCCCAGGCCCGCTGCTTGATCTCCGCCCGCACCTGGGCGCGGTACCGCTCGCGCGGACCGGTCACGTCGGCACCCATGGACCACCCCTCCACCATCACTCTCACGTTAGTTACAGGCTATCACCATGACCATTGACCGAAACTTGCATTGGTTATAGCTTGTAACCAGAGCGACAGCAGATCGCAGAAGTGAGAGAGGTGGAGACAGATGGCATCGACCACGCACCAGCCGGTGATCGCCTGCGACGGGCAGGGTGTCGACCCGGCGGCCCGGATCCGCTACCGCGCCGAGACGCTGATCGACGCGTCGCTGCACACTGTCTGGCAGCTCCAGACCGACGTCGGGAACTGGCCCTCCTGGCAGGCGCCGGTCACCACCGTCACCCGCCTCGACGACGGCGAACTGCGCGCGGGGTCGGTGTTCCGGTGGACCACGCCCGTCCCCGAGACCCCGATGACCCCGGCCACGACCCTGACCATCACCTCGACCGTCGCGCACCTGACGCCCTACCGGTGCCTCCGCTGGGCCGGCCCGGGAGTCGGCGACGGCCTGCACATCGACAACGGCGTCCACGTCTGGACCTTCACCGAGGTCACCGGCGGGGTGCTGGTCCGCACCGAGGAGACCTGGACCGGCGCCCAGGTCGAGGCCGACGTGGCGACCTCCACCACCTACCTCGGCTACGGGTTGGATGCCTGGCTGGCCGATCTCAAGGCCGCCGCCGAACGCACCGACCGGGCCGTCCGCCCCTGAACCCCGGTGGGACCACCCGCCGCCCGCCCCTCGTACCGGAAGGAACCCGCCATGTCCCCCGCACCGACGACGGCCAGCCCCCCGGGCATGCTGACCCGCTCACGCCCCCTCGTCATCAGCGCCTGGGCGACCGCCGCTCTCGTCGCCGTCCAGTTCTCCATGGTGGCCGTCATCCCGGTGGCGATCACGCTGGTCACCGCGTTCCGCCACGATGCCCTGCGCCCGCTGCGGTGGTGGGCCGGCGCGCTCGGCGCGGCCTACGGGACGGGACTGGCGCTCTGGGCGATCGGCCCGGACCGCGCCCCCAGCCTGTCGAAGAACCTCCACCCGGCGCACGAGGTCGTCATCGTCGTCCTCGGCATCGCCCTCGCAGTCGCCTACCACGCGCTACGCGAACGCCGCAGCACCCGCGAACCTGGCTAGCCGGCGTGACGGGCAGGATCATTGCGGGCGCTCAGAGTTCGGGGATAGTTCCGCTCTCACCTGCCAGGGCGCGCTGCGTCTCCTCGGCCGGCACGACTCGAAGGCGCCGACCCTTCTGGACGGTCTGCTCGGCGGCGTGATCCTGGCGGCGGGGCCCGCGCACCGCCGCTACCTAGACTGGCCGCATGAGGCAGGCGCTGAAGGATCTGACCTACTCCGAGCACTCCGAGTGGTTCGGCTTGGGCCCGCTGGCGCTCGCCGTCCTGGCGGCCATCCGCGCCGTGATGGCCGACGAGCCCTTCGCCCGCTGGGCATGGATCACCATCGCCGTCCTCATGCTGATCCTCTGCGCCGTCTACGTCATCTGGACGAAGAAGAAGCGCTCCTGAGACCTGCGTGGAGGGCAGCCACAACCGTGGCCGGCCTGCGCTCATGGACGGCAACCTCGCGGCCCTGCTGCAACGGGAAAGTGCAACGGAGCGCCGGGCAAGCTGATCTCGGCGGCAACGCGAAAAGGCCCCGCGACCTTGGCATTCAGCCTGGTCACGGGGCCTTTCGGTTACCCGAGCCGCCTGACGGAATCGAACCGTCGACCTACGCATTACGAGTGCGTCGCTCTAGCCGACTGAGCTAAGGCGGCAACGATCGTCAAGTGTACGGTACGACCCCCGACGGGACCGAGGGGGTTCCCCGCCGGAGGACCCGGACATCAAGGGACATCCGTGTCGGGCGGGACGGCTAGGCTGCCCGGGTGAGCGACGACCCCGCCACCCCCGAGCGCCCCGCCACCTCCGGACGTCCCGCCGACCCGGTCGGCCACGGATCGGACCCGGACGCCGAGCACGCCCCCGGCGAGCGGGCCGTCCGCAGGCCACGCGGCACCGATCCGGTGGAGCTGGGTTTCACGCCCCGCAAACCGGTCCCCTGGCTGGCGCCGTTCCTGCTGATCAGCACCGGCATCCGTACCCTGCTGGCGATGCTGTTCGGGGCGTACCTGGACAAGCGGGAGCTGCAGAACGCGCTCGACGCCAGGATCGGCGCGCAGGTCGGCCCGGACGGGGGCCTCTGGCTCGACTACGTGGCCGACCTGGGCGACGGCTTCGACGCCACGTACTCGGTGGCGTACCTGCTGGCCCAGCCGGAGCTGACCGTGGACGGGCACCGGCTGCCCCGGGCACAGACCCTGGTGATGGGCGGCGACCAGGTCTACCCCTCGGCGGCCTACGAGGCGTACGAGGACCGGTGCAAGGGGCCGTACCAGGCGGCGCTGCCGGTGGCCCCGCCGCAGCGGCCGATGCTGTTCGCCGTGCCCGGCAACCACGACTGGTACGACGGGCTGACCGCGTTCCTGCGGCTGTTCGTCCGCTCCCGGGACCGCAACTTCGGCGGCTGGGGCACGGGCCAGTCCCGGTCGTACTTCGCGGTCGAACTGCCGGCCGGATGGTGGCTGCTCGGCCTGGACGACCAGTCGGGGTCCTACCTGGACGATCCGCAGTTGTCGTACTTCGACGAGGTGGCCCGCCGGCTCGGCCCGGAATCCCGGGTGATCCTGGCGGTGCCGGCGCCGACCTGGGTGAAGTCCGTCGACCATCCCACCGCGTACGACTCGATCGACTACTTCGTCCGGACGATCATCGCGCCCACCGGCGCGCACGTGCGGCTGCTGGTCTCCGGCGACCTGCACCACTACGCCCGGTACGCCGGCCCGGAACGGCAGTTGATCACCTGTGGCGGGGGTGGCGCGTACCTGTATCCGACGCACACCCTGCCCGAGCGGATCGAGGTGCCACCGAAGGACACCCTGTCCCGCCGCGCCAGCCGCACCCGGGCGTACGACCTGGTGGCCCGGTTCCCGGACGCGGCCCGCTCCCGCCGCTACGGCTGGGGGATCTTCCACCGGCTGCCCCGGCGCAACCCGGGTTTCGGGACCCTGCTCGGCACCCTGCACACGCTGCTGATGCTCGCCATGGCCGGGGTCGCGGCCAACCGGACCGGCACCGAGCAGCGACTGTTCAGCGTCCCGCTGGTGATCATGTTGGGGGTGACGCTGCTCGGCGCGGCGTTCTTCGCCCAGCCGCCCAGCGCCGGCGGGAAACGGCACGTCCGGCACTGGCTGCTCGGTATCGGTCACGGCCTGGCGCACGTGGCGCTCGCGGTCGCCGGCACCTGGGTGTGGCTGCACCTGCCGTTCTACCACTGGCCGTGGCCGTTGCCGGCGGTCGCCGCCGCAGTGGTCTACGGCCCGGTGATCGGCCTGGTCGCCACCCAGCTGGTGGCCGCATACCTGCTGGTGGCGGGCGCCTTCGGGGTAAACGTCAATGAACTGTTCGCCGGGCAGGGCATCGAGGATTCGAAGTCGTTCCTGCGGATGCGCATCGACCCGGACGGCACGCTTACCGTCTATCCGATCGCCGTCGACCGGGTCTGCCACGACTGGCAGCTCAACCCCGACCAGTCCCCCACGGCCTCCTGGCTGACCCCCCGCACGCCGCTGACCCCCCGCCTCGCCGAACCCCCGGTAACCCTCACCTGACTTCCCGTCCACACCCGGCACGGGCCCCGCCGCGCCGCCCGCGCCACCACCCGCCGCCCGCCGTCCGTCGCCCGTCGCCCGTCGGAGTTGACCAAGAAGTTCGCGTCACCCGCCGTGCCCACCCTGACGCAAACCTCTTGATCAACCCCGGTCGTCGGCGGGGGGCGGCGGCGCGGGCGGGGAGGTCAGGGAGTGGATCATCGATTTGAGGGCGTGGAATGCGGCTGAGCGCTCGGGGCCGGTCATGCCGGAGAGCATTCTGACCTCGACGGAACGGACCGCCGCGCTCGCCCGCTCCAGGCTGCGTCGACCGCTCGGCGTGAGTCGCGTGGGCAGCGCCTTGCCGACGGGTGCCGCCGCCGGCCTCACCACGTAGCCCTCCCGTTCCAGATTCTGGAGCAGCACGTTCATCGTCTGCCGGGTCACGAACGCGCCCCGCGCGAGTTCGGAGTTCGACATGCCCGGCCGCTGCGCCAGCAGTTCGAGGCAGGCGTAGTGCGTCACACCCATCCCGAGTGGTCGCAGCACCTCCTCCATGGCCGCCCGCAGGGCGCTCGACGCCTCCTTCAGCAGGTAGCCCAGGGACGTCTCCAGGTCGATGCCGGCACCAACTTGACTCATGTCAGCATTCTGACATAGCTTGTGCATGTCAGGAACCTGACACGACTGAAGGAGCATCGCATGCCCGTCACCGGCCCCGACTTCATCTCGTTCCAGGCGCGCGACCTCGCCGCCTCGCAGGCGTTCTACGAGCGCTACCTCGGCCTCGTCCGCTCGCCGGCCGGGCCGCCGCACGCCGTCGTCTTCGCCACCACACCGATCGCGTTCGCCCTGCGCGACGTCGTCCCCGGCACCGATCTCGCCTCCGCCGCCCGGCCCGGCATCGGTGCCGCGATCTGGCTCCACGCCACGGACGTACAGGCCATCCACGACGCGCTCGTCACCGACGGGCACACCATCGTCTCCGCGCCGGTCGACGGGCCCTTCGGCCGGACGTTCACCTTCGCCGACCCCGACGGCTACCAGATCACCCTGCACGACCGCGCCTGACGGGCCGTGCCCGACACCCGTGGACCGTCGGTCAGCGCGCGGCCCCTCCGGGGCCGGCCGGGTCACGGCTCTCGTAGGCGCTCCGGGAGCCACAGACGTCCGCGCGGGAGCACATGGAGCGCGAGCCGTCAGCGTCCAGGCGGACGGTCACCGCATCCCTCGGGACGCTGTGGCCGACCACCCGGCCGTCCCCCTCGGGCGTGCTGACCCGGCTGCCGATCGCCGGGGCGGACTCGGTGAACGTGGTGTACAGCGGGTGCTCGTACTTCAGGCAGCACATCAGCCGGCCGCAGGCGCCCGAGATCCGCAGCGGGTTCAGCGGGAGGTCCTGGTCCTTGGCCATCCGGATGGTCACCGGCTCGAAGTCGTTGAGGAAGGTGGCGCAGCACAGGTCCCGGCCACAGGAACCGATGCCACCCTGCACCCGGGCCGAATCACGGGCGGAGAGCTGCCGCAGCTCCACCCGGCAGTGCAGGGTCGCACCCAGGTCCCGGACCAGCGAGCGGAAGTCCACCCGGTGCGGGGCGGTGAAGTAGACGGTCGTCCGGTCCCCGGCCCCCTCGGCTGCGGCGAGGACGTGATCCACCGCGACCACCTTCATCGGCAGGCCGTGCTCCCGGATCAGCCGCTTCGCCGCCACCTTCGCCTCGGCCTTGCGCCGCCGCAGCAGCTCGTCGCGGCGCAGGTCGTCGTCGCCGGCCAACCCGGCAAGCTTCGGGAAGCCGTCAGTCTCCTCGGAGACCCACTGCGCCGCCCAGACGCACTCCGCCACCTCGGGACCGTCGTCGGTGGGGACGAGCACCCGGTCACCGACCTGCGGGCTGAACTCACCCGGGTCGAGGTAGTAGAGCCGCCCGTACCGGTTGAAGCTGACCGCGCAGAGCATGCCCATGCGTTCAGCCTACGACGGATCGACGGAACCGGTCCGGGTGCGACGGGCGGGCCCCCCGCCGGGTCGGTCGGCCCATCAGCCGATCCGCACCGGGCCGCCGTGGTACGACGGCCCCCCGGTCGGCCGCCAGGTCGACTCGGCGAGGCTGGGCGACCACTGGCGCAGCAACGTCTCCGCCCCGTCGTAGGCCACCCCGAGCACCGCGAGCACCCGGGTGGCGATCTCGGCCGCCGCAGCCGCCCCGGCGGGCCCGGCACCCGCCCCGGCGGCCACCCGGACCCGGACCGCCTCGGTGGAGCCGAGCACCTCGGCCAGCACCCGGGCCACCGCCAACCGGCTGCCCTCCACCCAGTCGGCGAGCGCGTCGGCGTAACCGGCGGTGGACTCCAGCCGGCCCACCAGGCTCTCCGGGCCCTCGTCCAGATGGCGCAGCAGGGCGGTACGGGCCTCGTCGTAGGACGCCCCGGCCGGGCCCGACCAGATGCCCGGATCGGTGAGGGCGGCGCACGCGTCGTCGTACCCCCGCACGAGACGGCGCACGGCGTGGCCGGCGGTCGCCAGCGGCGCGGGATGCAGGTCGAGGAACGCGCGCAGGGCCTCCCCCGGCAGCAGCTGCATCCGGCGCAGCAGCGGCCAGACCGGGTGCGCCTCGGGCGCGCCGGCGGCGAGCAGCGTGTCGACCCGGGCGAGCAGGTCCAGGCCGGGCTCGGCGAGCCGGTCCAGCGGGTCCATCACGCCTCCCCGGCCAGCCGGCGGCGGGCGGCCTCGTCGCTGGACGTGTAGCGGTCGGCGGCGCTGCGGACGGCCGACGCGGCGGCGGCCAGCCGGGCGGCGGCGGCACCCGCCTCGCGGGCCCGGCCGTCGGTGGCGGTCGTCCACTGCCGGTGCAGGGCCCGGCCGACCTCGCCGGGACGGCCGGCGGCGTGCGCGCCGAACGCCGGGTGCGGCGGGTCGGTGGCGGTGACCGTCCGGGACAGCGCGGCGAGGGTGGCGCTCGCCTCGTCGAGGCGGTCGGCGAGGGTACGCAGGGCGTCCATCTCACGCCCCCGCGAGCGGACGGTAGGCGGTGAACGTCTCGTTGTGCAGCTTCTCCCGGGCCCACTGGGCGGCGTCGGCGGCGGCCGTGACGGCGGCCTGCACCGAGCCGGCCACGTCCCGGGGGTGGCGGTTGTGCAGCGGCCCGAGGAAGCGCACGTCGGTGATCCGCCCACCGGCGGTCACCACCACCTCGACCAGCCCGTCGGGCGAGCGGACGGTCACCTCGACGGTCTCCACCGCCCGGTCGAACTCGGCCTGGAGGGACTCGATCCGGCGGTACCGCCGCACCGCCTCCTCGATCCACGCCTCGTCGATCTCGCCGCGCGGCATCCGATCTCCCCCCAGGTCGACCTCACCCTGCGTGCCACCACGATCACCGCGGCCCACCGGGACCGTACCGCACCCCGTCAACACGTGTCGATGGGCGGGAACCGGGGGTCAGCCGCGCCAGAGCGAGAGCATCATCGCCTCCACGGCGATGCGGGGTTTGACGTTCGCCTCGATCGCGGCCCGGCACTCCAGGACCGCCTCCAGCCGGCGCAGCGCACCCTCCGGGGCCCACTTCTGCCCGCCCGCCTCGGCCAGCGCGGCGGTGTCGGTGTGCACCGGGGCGACCGGCGCGCGCAGCGCCGAGGTGAGCGCGTCCCGGTAGAAGCCGGCCAGGTCCACCAGGGCCCGGTCCAGGGCGTCGCGCTGGGCCCGGGTGGCCCGCGACTTCTGCCGTTTCTCCAGGTCCTTGAGCTGGCCGGCGGAGCCGCGCGTCGCGCCCGCCGCGCCCCGGCCGGTGCCGCCCGCGCCCAGCGCGGTCTGCAACGCGGCCCGCTCGGTCGCGTCGGACTCCGCCACCGAGGCCGCCGCCTCGGCCTCGGCCGCCTCGATCAGCGCCGACGCCGCGTCCAGCGCGGTGCCCACCCCGGTCAGCCGGCGCGGCACCGCCAGCACCGCGTCCCGACGCTGACGCGCCTCGGGGACGCGGGCCAGCCGCCGGGCCCGCCCCACCTGCCCCAGCGCGGCGGCGGCCAACCACTGCGCCACGTCGGGCGCGATGCCGTCCCGCCGGACCAGCACCTCGGCGACCGCCGCCGCCGAGGGCTGCCGCAGCGGTACGACCCGACACCGCGACCGGATCGTCACCGACACGTCCTCCGGGTGGGTGGACGGGGCGCAGAGCAGGAAGACCGTCCGCGGTGGCGGCTCCTCGACCGCCTTGAGCAGCGCGTTGCCGGCCGCCTCGGTGAGCCGGTCGGCGTCCTCGATGATCACCACCTGCCAGCGCCCGCCGGACGGGGTGCTCGCCGCCCGCAGCACCAGGGCGCGCATCTCGCCGACGCCGATGGAGAGCCCCTCGGGGGCCACCAGCCGGACGTCGGCGTGCGTGCCGGTGAGCGTGGTGTGGCAGCCGGGGCAGGTGCCGCAGCCGGTGCCGTGCACGCACTGGAGGGCGGCGGCGAAGGCGCGGGCGGCCACCGAACGGCCGGAACCGGGCGGGCCGGTGAAGATCCAGGCGTGGGTCATCCCGGCACCCGGGTCGACGGCCGTGGCGGTCGACCCGGCGGCGGCATCCTCGTCGGCCTCGGCCAGGGCGGCCAGGTCGTCGTCCGGATCGTCGGCGGTGGCGGAGGGTGCCGGGAGGTGGGCGGCGCGCAGCACGGCGGCGGCCGACGCGGCGGCCCGGCGCAGGGTGTCGACCGCGTCGTCCTGGCCGACCAGCTCGGCGAAGACGTCCGGCATCAGGTCCGGTGCTCCATCCCCACCAGCTCCGTGTCGGATAACTCGGGCTGGACCGAGGTGTCCGGCCCGTGCGCGGGGCGCGGGTGCACGATGCCGGCCGGGTCCACCAGGAACTCCTGCACCCGGCGGCCGACCTGGCCGGCGATCTCGTCTACCGGGCGGGCCGCGTCGAGCACCAGGTAACGCTTCGGGTCGTTGGCGGCGAGGTCGAGGAAGGCGTAGCGGACCCGCTCGTGGAAGGCCACGGACTCGGCCTCCAGCCGGTCGGCCCCCTGGTTGCGGGCGGCGGCCCGGGACAGGCCGGTGCGCGGATCGACGTCGAGCAGCACCACCAGGTCGGGCTTGAGCCCGCCGGTGGCCCAGGAGGAGAGCCAGGAGACCTCGTCGACCGGCAGCGTACGACCCGCGCCCTGGTAGGCCAGGGACGAGTCGACGTACCGGTCGCTGATCACCACCGCGCCCCGGATCAGGGCGGGGCGGACCACGGTGGCGACGTGGTGGGCCCGGTCGGCGGCGTACAGCAGCGCCTCGGCGCGTGGGGAGGGGGCGTCCGCGCCGGAATCCTCAAGCACCAGGGCCCGGATACGCTCACCCACGGCCGTGGCACCCGGCTCCCGGGTCACCACGACGTCCCGGCCCTGCTCGCGCAGGCGGGCGGCGAGCTGCTCCAACTGGGTGGACTTGCCGGCCCCCTCACCGCCCTCGAAGACCACGAAGAGGCCGTTGGAGACGAACGGCTCGGCCGGCATCAGCGGCCGACCGCGCATCGAGCCCCACAGGTCGGCCAGGACCGGCACGCCCTTCTTGTCGTCCATCTGCCCGAACGCGCTGATCCCGGCGAAGATGCCGGCCAGGCCGGCGGCGAGCAGCAGTAGCCGGGTGGAGGAGACGGAGATGCCGAGGTCGGCGATGGTGAGCTGACGCGAGCCGCCGACCCCGACCAGCAGGCTGCTCAGCGCGATCGCCAGGATCAGCACCAGCCGGGTGCCGATCTGCACCACGGCGAAGACCCGGCCGCGTACCTCGTCGGCGACCTCGCCGCCGAGCAGCGTGGTGCCGGCGAGGAAGGCCATGCCGGCGCCCGCGCCGACCATGATCGCACCGAGGATGGCCATCGACAGGTGGATGGCGAAGGCCAGGACCAGCACGGACGCGCTGGCCAGCACGATGCTCATGCCGAACCAGCGACGGCGGGACATGTCCCGGACGATCATCGGGCCGAGCCCGATGCCGACCGCCAGCCCGATGAAGATCGCGCCGAACAGCATGTAGAACGCGGCGTCGCCGGCACCGAGCGAGGCGGCGAAGAACTTGGCGGTGCCGATCACGATGCCGCCACCGGCGAACGCGCCGAAGATGCCGAGCACCAGGCCCCGGACCAGCGGGGTCTGGCCGATGAACTTCCAGCCCTCGGTGAACTGGCTGAACATGCCCTGCTCGGCGCGCTCACCCCGTTCCCGGGCCTGGGCCTGGCTGATCTCCTTGATGCCGAAGGCCACCACCAGCGCGGTGGCGAGCCGGGAGAAGGCGTTGAACCAGAGGGCGAGCTGGGCGGGCTCGGCCCAGCTCGGCATCTCGCCGCCGGTGACCCCGCGCACGCTGCGGTCCAGCACCGCCAGGGCGATCGCGGCGGCGACCGGGGTCAGGCCGTACGTGGTGATCAGGGTGAGCTGGTTGGCGGTCTCCAGCCGGGCGCGCGGGATGAGGTTGGGGACCGCGGCCTCCTTGGCCGGGATCCAGAGCAGGGTGATCGACTCGATCAGGAAGGTGGCGATCGCCGCCCAG
>NZ_JBMDWU010000421.1:0-25523 GCF_048594385.1 Micromonospora sp.
TCCCGTGACGGCCGCCGGCCCGTGTCGCCGTCGGGTCAGCCGAGCTCATCGGCCCGACGCCGGCGCATCAGCACGATGCCGCCGAGGGCGGCCGCGCCGATCATGCCGGCCCCGCCGGCGACCATGCCCCGGTCGGCACCGGTGGTGGTCATCCCACCGTCACCGCCGTCGACGTGGCCCTTCGGCAGGACGACCAGTTCGCCCTCGCCGCACGAGCCGTTCAGCTCGTACCGGCCCGGACGGGCGTCCCGGGACACCTCGGCCTCGCCGTAGTAGACGAAGTCCTTCTTGTGCTCCCAGCCGCCCTCGTCCTTGCCGTAACCGGACTCCTCGTCGTGGCCGTAGCCGGACTCGTCGTCCTGGCCGTAGCCCTCGTGGCCCTGCCAGTCGCCCTCGTCGGACTCCTCGTCCCAGCCGGGCTTGCCGTGCTCGCCGGACTCCTCGCCGGGCTTGCCGTGTTCCTCGCCCTTGCCCTCGTCAGGCTTGCCGTGCTCGTCGCCCTTGCCCTCGTCGGGCTTGCCGCCGTGGTCCGGGCCCTGGTCGGCGGCCATGAAGCCACCGCCCTGGCCGCCCGCCGGGGGCTGACCGCCGTCCGCCGGGGGCTGTCCACCCTCGGCCGGGGGCTGCGGCTTGGGGCCGTTGTCGTCGGGACCCTTGCCGTGGTCCTCGCCCTTGCCCTCCTCGGGCTTGCCGTGCTCGTCGCCCTTGCCCTCTTCGCCCTTGCCGTGGTCCTCGCCCCTGCCCTCGTCGTCCTTCCAGCCGCCGTGTTCCTCGCCGCGGCCCTCGGCGGGCTTGAGTTTGACCTTGCCGGTGACCTTGGACCAGACGAAGGCGTGTTCCTGCGCCTCCGGGCAGATCTCGATGAGCTTGACCTTGTCGCCGGGCTTGACGACATGCGGCTTGGCGATGACCTTGCCGTCCCGGCTCTCGCCGTCGTGGTGACCGTCCGCGAACGCGATCCCCGGCGTGAACACCAGAAGGGACGCGCCACCGAGAGCGGCACCCGCGACAACCTTCCCGAGCATCTTGTTAGCCATGACCTGCGTCACTCCATCCCCTGTTGTCCTGAGCCCGACGACAGTCGAGCTATGACCGACGTTAGACGGTTTCATGACTTATTCGGGGAAAGATTCGTGTTTTCGGCTTTACCGATGATGCGCGCCTTACGCCCCCTGGGCCGCTTGTGTCGGTGTTACCACCCGGCTGCGCGGTCGGGGCGCTGCCGGCCGGGCTGGGCGGAGATAGGCTCGTAGCGGCCCGGATGCCGGTCCGGGCGTTGCGGCCAGGTTGCCGCGAAGTATCGAGCCATTGCCATGGAAGCGCTCCCATGCAAGAATCGCTGCACGCGGTTCGGGGAGCCACACCGCGCACGGCAGAGGTCGAGGGCAACCGGTGCACCGGACGACATCGCCGCCGACCGGTCCGTGCGGGCCGGTGAAGCTCACCACCACCATGCCCGTCCTCCGGGTCGGGCAACCCCCCGAGATGTCCCGTTGGCGCCGGGCTCGTCCGTACCCCAGGACGCTCACGCGCCACTTGCCGGTCCCCTCGTGGTGCCGGTCTCGCCCAAGGAGTGCAAAAGGCATGAATCTGTGGAGAAGTCTGTCCGCCCGACGCCGGGCGTTCGCCCTCACCGGGGCGAGCGTGCTGGTCGCGGGCGGGCTGGTGACCCTCCCGGTCACCGCGGCGCAGGCCGCCACCCAGTGCAGCATCGACTACACCACCAACGACTGGTCCGGTGGCTTCACCGCGAACGTCACCATCCGCAACGTGGGTGACCCGATCAGCAACTGGACCCTCGGCTTCACCTTCCCCAACAGCAGCCAGCGAGTGACCCAGGGCTGGTCGGCCAAGTGGTCCCAGAGCGGCCAGAACGTGACCGCCACCAACGAGTCCTACAACGGCTCGCTGGGTCGCGGCGGCAGCACCACCCTCGGCTTCAACGGCTCGTGGAGCGGCAGCAACCCCAAGCCGACCTCGTTCACCCTGAACGGTGTGGTCTGCAACGGTGGCACCACGCCCACCACCCCGCCGCCCACCTCGCCTCCGCCGACCACCCCGCCGCCCACCACGCCTCCGCCCACCACCCCGCCGCCCACCACGCCTCCGCCCACCACGCCCCCGCCGGGGCAGAAGGTGGACAACCCCTACGCCGGGGTCAAGGGCTACGTGAACCCGGAGTGGAAGGCCAAGGCGGACGCCGAGGCCGGTGGCAGCCGGGTCTCCAACAACCCGACCGCCGTGTGGCTGGACCGGATCGCCGCGATCAACGGCACCCCGGACAGCAGCTCCAACGGCGCGATGGGCGTCAAGGACCACCTGGACGCCGCGCTCGCCCAGGGCGCCGGCTACATCCAGTTCGTGATCTACAACCTGCCCGGCCGGGACTGCTCCGCGCTCGCCTCCAACGGTGAGCTGGCCGCCGATGAGCTGCCGCGCTACAAGTCGGAGTACATCGACCCGATCGCCGCGATCCAGCGGGACGCCAAGTACGCCAGCCTGCGGATCATCAACATCATCGAGATCGACTCGCTGCCGAACCTGGTCACCAACACCTCCGGCAACGCCGGTGGCACGGTGCAGTGTGACGTGGTGAAGGCCAACGGCGCGTACGTCAACGGTGTCGGCTACGCCCTGGCCAAGCTGGGCGCGATCGGCAACGTCTACAACTACATCGACGCCGGCCACCACGGCTGGCTGGGCTGGGACACCAACTTCGGCCCGACCGCCGACATCCTGAAGACCGCCGCCGTCGCCTCCGGCAGCACCGTGAACAACGTGCACGGCTTCATCACCAACACGGCGAACTACTCCGCCCTGAAGGAGCCGTACATCAAGATCACCGACTCGGTGAACGGCCAGACCGTCCGCCAGTCCAAGTGGATCGACTGGAACTACTACGTCGACGAGCTGTCGTTCGCCCAGGCGTTCCGCGACAAGCTGGTCTCGGTCGGCTTCAACAGCAACATCGGCATGCTGATCGACACCTCCCGTAACGGCTGGGGCGGCACCGCCCGGCCCACCGGCCCGGGCGCGACGACCAGCGTCGACACCTACGTCAACGGTGGTCGCATCGACCGTCGTCTGCACGCCGGCAACTGGTGCAACCAGGCCGGTGCGGGTCTCGGCGAGCGGCCGAAGGCCAACCCCGAGCCGGGCATCGACGCCTACGTCTGGGTGAAGCCCCCGGGTGAGTCCGACGGCTCCAGCTCCCTCATCCCGAACAACGAGGGCAAGGGCTTCGACCGGATGTGCGACCCGACCTACACCGGTAACGCCCGCAACGGCAACAGCATGAGCGGCGCGCTGCCCAACGCTCCGATCTCCGGCGCCTGGTTCTCCGCCCAGTTCCAGGAGCTCATGAAGAACGCCTACCCGGCGCTCTGACGAACCAGCCCGCCGCGGCTGGAGTGAGGCACTGACGCGGCGGGCGCACCCGGGCCCCCCCGTGTGGGGGGGCGGGGGGCCCACCCGTGTGC
The DNA here is from genome assembly GCF_048594385.1 of Micromonospora sp. Classification (NCBI taxonomy): domain Bacteria; kingdom Bacillati; phylum Actinomycetota; class Actinomycetes; order Micromonosporales; family Micromonosporaceae; genus Micromonospora; species Micromonospora sp. The sequence goes on from NZ_JBMDWU010000421.1 coordinate 3,480, forward strand.
CGGGCCGCTGTCGCGCCGGCCTCAGGGGACGGTACGTTCCACCGCGGCCCGACCCATCTCGGCCAGGTCACGCCGGGCCCGCTCCAGGTTCTCCGGGGTCAGGTCCTGCCCGCGCGCCATGACCAGATCCTCCGGTTCCCAGGGCTGCTCCGCCCCGGTACGGATGTTGTCCCCACCGGCCCCGGTGCCGGTACCGGTGGCTCCGGTCCCGGCGGCGTACGGGTCACCGATCAGCTCCTCGGTCGTACCACCGGGCTGGTCACCCGGCGCGACGAACGCCGGGTCGGCGGGACCGGCGCCGCCCCGGGAGAACCGCGGCACGGTGGAGTCGTCGTCCACCGCGGCGGCCACCTCCGGGCGCTCCTCCAGCGGTCGGTTCGGGTCACGGTCGGTCATGGTGCCGCCCTCCTGTCCCAGACGCTTCCCGCGTCCCGGGTACCCCCTCCGGGCGACCCCATGCCGGGCGGATCAAACCTCCCGGGCCTCCTCGGCGCTGGGCGGCACCACCGGGCGCAGCCACTGCCAGGCCAGCATGAACAGCCCGAAGGCCAGCATCGCCAGCCCGGCCCAGAGGTTGATCCGGACGCCCTGCGCCTTGTCGATCTCGGCAGCCGAGTCGAAGAGACCGACCAGGCCGACGATCACCCCGTACACCACGAAGAGACCACCGATGACCCGGCGGATGTCGAACAGCCGGGCGGCGGCGGACCGCTTGCGTTCGTTCTCGGTCTCGGCGACCTGCGGGTCGTTCGCGCGTTCGCTGTGCTGGTCCACGCCTGCGCCTCCCTCTCGTGACGGACCGGGCTCAGAAGACCGGGATGTAGAAGAGCACGGCCAGCACCAGCGCGATCGCGCCGAGCAGCACCGGCGACCGCCACCAGACCTGGTCCCCGGCGAGCACGTCGCCCTTCAGGTCGATCCCACCCATCCCGTAGACCAGACCCTGCAACTCCTCGGCCCGCTTGGGGCGGGTCAGCGGGGTGACCACCGCCGCGACCACGGCGACCGTGACGAAGGCGATGCCCGCGCCCCAGAAGCTCTCCTCCAGGTCGGAGTTGAAGCGCACCACGCCGGCCTTGTAGAGCAGGTAGGTCGCCAGCGCGGCCAGGGTGCCCGCCAGCAGCGACCAGAAACCGGCGAGCGCGCTCATCCGCTTCCAGAACATGCCGATGATGAAGGTGGCGAACAGCGGGGCGTTGAACAGGGAGAACAGCGCCTGGATGTAGTTCATGATGTTGCTGAACCCGGCGGCGATGAACGCGGTGCCGATGCCCACCACGACCCCGCCCACGGTGGCGATCCGCCCGATCCGGATGTAGTACTCGTCGGACCGTTCCTTGCGGACGTACGCCTGCCAGATGTCGTAGGTGAAGACGGTGTTGAAGCCGCTGACGTTGGCCGCCATGCCGGCCATGAACGAGGCGACCAGGCCGGTGACCGCGATCCCGAGCACCCCGTTGGGCAGCAGGTCGCGCATCAGCAGCGGAATCGCGTTGTTGTAGACCAGGTCACCGGACTCGGCCCCCAGCCCCTTGACGGTGACCAGCGCGATCAGGCCCGGGATCACGGTCACCGCCGGGATGACCAGCTTCGGGTACGCGGCGATGATCGGCGTACGCCGGGCGGCGCTCATGTTCTTGGCCGACAGGGCCCGCTGCACCTCGGCGAAGTTGGTGGTCCAGTAGCCGAAGGAGAGCACGAAACCGAGCCCGAACACGATGCCCAGCCAGTGCGCGCCGAGCGGGTTCGCGGTGCTGCCGGTGCCCTCCCAGGCGTGCAGCCCGGCCTCGCCCAGCTTCGTGTCGCGCACCGAGTCCATCAGGCCGGACCAGCCGCCCACCTTGACCAGGCCGATGACGGTGATCGGCACCAGCCCGGCGATGATGACGAAGAACTGGAGCACCTCGTTGTAGATCGCGCCGGAGAGCCCGCCGACGGTGATGTAGGCCAGCACGATCGCCGCGCCGACGACGATCGCCAGCCAGAGCGGCCAGCCGAGCAGCGCCTGCATGATCAGCGCCAGCGCGTACAGGTTGACCCCGGCGATCAGCACCTGGGCGACCGCGAAGCTGATCGCGTTCAGCAGGTGGGTCGGGCGGTTGAACCGCAGCCGCAGGTACTCCGGGACGCTGCGCACCCGGGAGCCGTAGTAGAACGGCATCATCACGATGCCCAGGAAGATCATCGCCGGGACGGCGCCGATCCAGTAGTAGTGGACGGTCATGATGCCGTACTGCGCGCCGTTGGCGGCCATCCCGATGATCTCCAGGGCGCCCAGGTTGGCCGAGACGAAGGCCAGGCCGGTCACCCAGGCGGGCAGCGAACGCCCGGAGAGGAAGAAGTCGACGCTGGTGCGGATCGCCCGGCGGGCGGCGAAACCGACCCCGAGCACGGTGACGAAGTAGAGCGCGAGGATTCCGTAATCCAGCACGTTCATGTTCAGTCTGAGCCCGGCACCGTCCATCGTCCGCCACCCTTCGATGCGCCGTCCACGCTCGCCGGGCGCGCTATTACCCCTCCTGCGGGCTTTCATGCCGGACGTCCGGGTTGATTCGGCGGGCGGACCGTCGACGCCCCGGCCGGGAGTGTCCCGGCCGGGGCGTCGATAAAGGTGGAGCACCGGCGCTGGGCCGTCCGGTGCGGTGCCGGAGCCGTCCGCCCGGCGGTTCGGTGGCGGTTCAGCGGCCCAGCACGCGGTCCAGGAAGTCGCGGTACCGCCGGACGGCCACCCGGAGCTGTTCGGTGTCGGCCTCGTCGGCACCCTGCCAGCCGCCCAGCTTCTCCTTCTGCGCGGCGAGCGCCTCGGAGAGCGCCGCGATCGCCTCCTCGACGAGCGACTGCGCCTCGCCGGCCGCATCCCGGGGGTCGTCGACGAACCGGAGCTGCACGTCGCGCCACCGGTCCCGGAAGCCCTGCGCGGCGTCCGCCTCGAACAGGGTCGCGGCGTCGCTGGGCACGTTCGCGCCCGTCGACCGGTCGGCGGCACCGGCCACCGCAGCGGCGGCACCGGCCGCGCCGACGCCGGCCGCCGTCGACCCGTCACCGTCGGGCGTCGCGTCCGGGTCGACCATCGCCGGGGTGGCGCTGCCGTAGCCGGCGGCGTCGGTCACCGGTGCCGGCCGGTCGGTGTCCCGGTCCGGACCGGTGGCGTTGACGTCCCCGGTGTCGATGTCGTCGTCGGCGGCGCGGTCGGCCGACCAGCGGTCCCGGTCGTGGATGCGGTCCGCCGCGGTCGGGTCGGCCCGCTCGTCGTCGAAGGGCCCGGTCCGCCCCGGCGCCCCGTCACCGGGCACGGCGAGGTCCTCGTCCCGGGCGTCCCGCTCGTCCTGCGGTCGTCCGCCGGCCAGCGCCGACGCGGCCACCGCGTCGCCCACACTGGTCGCCCCGAAGGCGGTGGGCAGCGGCGCGGGCTCGTGGAACTCCGGCCGCCGGTCCCCGTCCGGGTCGCTACCGGCCGGCGTCTCCCGGTCGGTCGCCAGGTCGGCGTCGTCACCGGAGCGCGGGCGGGTGAGGGGCAACCCGTCGTCGTTCCGCGGGCCGTGGTAGCCGTCGTGGTTGTCGAAGCCGTCCCGGTCGTCGAAGCCGTCACCGTCGGTGCCGTCGTCGTCGTGGTCGATGGCGTCCCGGTCGTCGACGCCGTCGCGGTCCCGGTCGTCGCGGGCCGTGGCGTGCCGGCCGACGGGGTCGGCGTCCACCGCGTCCGGCGGCGGCACCGCCACCGGGGTGGACCTGACGACCTCGGGGTGGTCGGTGGTCGACTGCTGCTCGTCCTGGCGCATGGCGGTTCTCCTCAGCGGGTGGTGGCGTCCTGCGGGCTGTCCGGGTGCTGCTGCTCCGGGAGGCGGTGCCCGACCGGCTCCTCGCCGAGCAGGTCGGCGACGAGGGCGCGGTAGTGGACGACGGCCTGCCGGAGATCCTCGGTGCCGGCCTCGCCACGCTCGTTGCGCAGCCGGATCTCGTGCGCCTCCCGGTAGTGGGTCAGGGTGCGGGCATGCTCCACCGACAGGTGCGCGGCCTGCTCGGCGAACTCCCCGGTCGGGTAGCCCCGGTCGGCGATCAGGCGGCTGACCAGCTCGTCGGCGTCACCGACGGCCTCGGCCGGCGAGTCGACGAAGCGGACCTGGAGTTCCTCCCAGGCGGCGGCGTACCGGGCCCGGTCGGTCGGGCTGAGCGGGGTGAGCGTCAACTCCGCGTGGCGACGCTCCCGCTCGCGCAGCTCCCGTTCGGCGGCACCGCGGCTGTCCTGCTCCGCGACCACCCGGTCGTACTCGGGGCCGAACCGGGACCGCAGGGCGCGTCGGCGGTTGGCCACCACGGCCACGGCGACCAGCGCCGCCACCACCAGTACGGCGAGAACCAGTAGGACTATCTGCGTGGGCGACATGGCTCCTCCTTCGCCCTGCGGTATTCCCTCCCCACACTGATCACCAATCCCGATCCGGCGAATTTCCTCCGCACATGCCGATCCTGACCGGGACGAAGCGGCCACGGCGTGCGTCCGGGCCCGATCGGGTGGAAATCCGATCACATTTTTCCATCGGTCCCGCCGGCCGGCGGGGAGTCGGCGCGGGTGCCCGCCGGCCGGAGCCGATGCCTGATCAACCCGGTTACGGCCTGGTCGGATGCCGGTCGGCCAGGGGCGGCCCGGCGGGCGGTGGGGCGGCGACGCAGCGGTAACGCCGCAAGACGCACGGTAGTGCTGAGCGTCAGGATTACGTATCCTGCCCAAGGTGCCGTGCCGGTGCCCGGCATCGATGCCGGAACCGCCCGGTCGGTGCCGGCGCCACCGCCGACACTCCCGCCCGGGCGAGGACTCATGGACACCCGCGACTGGCCGATCCGCGCCAAGCTGACCGCCCTGGTCGTCACCCCGGTGGCCGCCCTCCTGGCGCTCTGGATCTTCGCCACGACGTTGACCTTCGGGCCGGCGCTCGACCTGCTCGCCGCCCGGACCCTGCTCGCGGACTTCGGCCGTCCCGGCGAACGGGTCGTGGCCGAGCTGCAACGGGAGCGGCGGGCCTCGGTGATCCAACTGGCCGGCACCGGCACCCTGCCCGCCCTCGCCGACCAGCGGCGACGCACCGACGAGGCGATCGTCGAGCTGCGCCGGAGGATGGACGGCGACGCGCTGCGGGACGCCGCCGGTGACCTGCTCAACGCCCGGCTCGACGCGCTCGGCGCCGCCCTGGAGGCGTTGCCTGCCGGCCGGGGGTTCATCGACCGCCGGCAGGTCGACCGGGCCGGCGCCATCGGCCTGTACAGCGGCATGATCTCCTCGGCCTTCCAGGCGTTCGCCGCGACGGCGGCGCTGCCCGACGCCGAGTTGAACCGTCAGGCGCTCGCCCTGACCGCGGTCGGTCGCTCCCGCGAACTGCTCGGCCAGACCGACGCGATCCTCGCCGGGGCGTTCGTCGCCGGCCGGTTCACCGAGGGCGAGCACCTGCGGCTGGTGCAGACCATCGCCAACGAACGGTTCCTCGCCGAGTCGGCGGTGGCCGACCTGCCGGCCGCCGACCGGGCCGCCTACCAGCGGCTGGTGGAGGGGGAGGTGTTCGTCCGGCTCCGCACCATGCAGGAGCAGCTGCTCAGCGCGGGGCCGTCCGGCCTCCCGCCGATCGACCCGCGTACCTGGCAGGTCAGCCAGGAGGCCGTCCAGCAGGAGCTGCGCGACTTCGAACTCAGCCAGGCCGACGGGCTGGCCGAACGGTCCGTGCCGGTCGCCGTCACGATCCTGCTGCGCCTCGGCGTCGCCGGGGTGCTGGGCCTCGTCGCGATCGGGGTGTCGCTGCTGGTCGCCTTCCGGGTCGGGCGGACGCTGGCCCGCAGGTTGTCCGCCGTGCGCAACGCGGCGCTGGAACTGGCCGGGCACCGGCTGCCCGACGTGGTGGCCCGGCTGCGCCGGGGCGAGCAGGTCGACGTGGCCCGGGAGGCCCCGCCGCTGTCCTACGGTGCCGACGAGATCGGCGATGTCGGCCGGGCGTTCACCGAGGTCTCCCGGGTGGCGGTGCGCTCGGCGATCGACGAGGTGACGCTGCGTCGGGGGTTGAACGAGGTCTTCCTCAACCTCGCCCGGCGCAGCCAGGGCCTGGTGCACCGGCAGCTCGCCGTGCTCGACCGGATGGAGCGCCGCGCCGAGGACCCGGACGAGCTGGCCGAGCTGTTCCGCGTCGACCACCTGGCGACCCGGCTGCGTCGGCACGCCGAGGACCTGGTCATCCTGGCCGGGGCGGCGCCGGGCCGGGGTTGGCGGCAGCCGGTCGCCCTGCTGGACGTGCTGCGTGGCGCGATCTCCGAGGTTGAGGCGTACGACCGGGTGGACATCAGCCGGGTCGAGCCGGCCGGGCTGCTCGGCCGGGCCGTCGCCGACGTCATCCACCTGCTCGCCGAGCTGATCGAGAACGCGACCGCCTTCTCCCCGCCCGAGCGTCGGGTCGAGGTGGCCGGAGCACCGGCCGTCGACGGCTACCTCGTCGAGATCACCGACCACGGGCTCGGGATGACGCCGCAGGCGGTCGAGGACGCCAACAAGCGGCTGGCCAGCCCGCCCGAGTTCGACCCGGCCGACAGCGCCCGGCTCGGCCTGTTCGTGGTCTCCCGGCTGGCCGCCCGGCACGGCGTGCGGGTCACCCTGCGGGCCGGGACGCCGGTCGGGCTCACCGCGCTGGTGAGCCTCCCGGCCGACCTGATCACCGAGGAGCCGCCGATCGCCCCGCCGACCCGGGACCGCCCGGCGGCGTCGGTGACCCGGCTGACCACCCTGCCCCGACCGCGGACCACCCGGACCACCCGGGAACGGCCGGACCAGACGGTGCTGCCGTTCGCGCCGGCCCGTACCTCGGCCGTGGAGGCCGCCGACGGCGACGGTCTGCCCCGCCGGGTCCGTCGCCGGGGTCCGGTGGCCCGCCCCCCGCGCCCGACGGCCGGCCCCGACCCGACCACCACCCGCTCTCCCGAGGAGGTGCGGCGGCAGATGTCGGCCCTGCAGGCCGGCACCGCCCGGGGGCGGCTGGACAGCAGCGGCGTCCACCCGGTCGCGCCGGCCGGGCCCGCCCCGACCGCGGGCGGCGACCCGGGGCGGTCCGACGCCGGGGCATCCCCGTCGCCGGCCGGCCCGGTGGCGACGCCCGATTCGACCGCGACTGAGAGGGACGCCTAGTGGTGCACACGACACGGCAGAACGCCGATCTCGGCTGGTTGCTCGACGAACTGGTGGAGCGGGTGCCGGCGGCCCAGCAGGCGGTGGTCCTCTCCGCCGACGGCCTGCTGCTCGGTGCGTCCGCCGGGCTGGAGCGGTCCGATGCCGAACACCTCTGCGCGCTGGCCTCGGGCTTCTCCAGCCTGGCCAAGGGGGCCAGCCGGCAGTTGGCCGCCGGTGGCGTCCGGCAGACGGTGGTGGAGATGGAGGAGGCGTACCTCTTCGTCACCGCCGCCGGGCAGGGTGCCTGCCTGGCGGTGGCCTGCGCGGCGGACGCCGACATCGGCCTGGTGGCCTACGAGATGGCGATGCTGGTCGTCCGGGTCGGCGAGAACCTGACCGCGCCGGCCAGGGCGGCGGCGGGGATCGCCGATGCGGGCTGAGCAGCCGGGTCACCAGCACGAGTGGCTGGACGGCGCGGCCGGTCCGGTGGTGCGCCCGTACACCCTCACCGGTGGCCGGGTGCGGCCCGCCGTCGGCGGCTTCGACCTGGTGGCGTATGTGCTGGCCGCAGCGGGTGTCGACCCGTACGGCCAGCCGGGGCTGCAACCCGAGCACCGTCGGCTGGTGGAGTACGCCCGGCAGCCGGTGGCGGTGGTGGATCTCGCGGCCGACCTGGATCTCGCCCTCGGGGTGGTCCAGGTACTCCTCGGTGACCTGCTCGCCCGTGGGCTGGTCACCGTGCACGAACCGCCGGCCGCCGCCGGCCTTCCCGACGACGACATCCTCAAGGCGGTGGTCAGTGGACTACGTGCGCTCTGATCGCGACTCCTCAGCGGGCCGGCTGCCGCTGGCTCTCAAGATCCTCATTGCCGGTGGCTTCGGCGCCGGCAAGACGACGCTGGTGAGCGCGCTCAGCGAGGTCCGGCCGTTGCAGACCGAGGAGGTGCTGACCGACGCCGGCATCGGCACCGACGACCTGTCCGGGGTGGAGGGCAAGTCGACCACCACCGTGGCGATGGACTTCGGCCGGATCACCATCACCGACGATCTCCAGGTCTATCTGTTCGGCACCCCCGGGCAGGACCGGTTCTGGTTCCTCTGGGACGAGTTGGCCTTCGGCGCGCTCGGCGCGGTGGTGCTGGCCGACACCCGCCGGCTGGCCGACTGTTTCCCGTCGATCGACTACTTCGAGCAGCGCGGTATCCCGTTCGTGGTGGGGGTCAACTGTTTCGAGGACACCCGCCGGTTCGGCGTCGACGCGGTGCGACAGGCGTTGGACATCGAACCGGAGGTGCCGGTGATGCTCTGCGATGCCCGGGACCGGCAGTCCGGCAAGCTGGTGCTGATCTCGCTGGTCGAGCACGTGGCCCGGCAGCGCGGCGAACCGGTCCCGGTAGGCTGACCGGCCCCGCGCCCCGCCGGGGTGGGAAACCCGGGAAACCGGGGATGGCGGCGGGTGATTGCGGGAAGCCTGGGCAGCGACGGCGGGATTTCGGCGAAGGGGTGGTCCGGTGACGGGAACGATCGTCCACATCGGCGGTTACACGGCGGAGACGGGCGGGCGCGGGGAGGGCATCGTCGCCGCCCGGCGGGACCCGGAGTCGGGGAGGCTGACCCCGCTCGGCACGGTCGCGGTGACCCCGGCGCCGTCCTTCCTCGTCCGGCACCCGTCCCTGCCGGTGCTCTACGCGGTCAACGAGCTGCCCGAGGGCCAGGTGAGCGCCTTCGCGGTCGGTCCCGACGGCGGGCTGACCCCGCTGGGGGTCCGGTCGACCGGTGGTGCCGAGCCGGCGCACCTGGCGGTCGCCCCGGACGGCGGGCACCTCTTCGTCGCCAACTACGGCGGGGGCAGCGTCGCCGTCCTGCCGCTGGACGGGCAGGGGGTGCCCGGGGACCGTACCGATCTGGTGGTCCACCAGGGGCACGGCCCGGACCCGCAGCGGCAGGAGCAGGCGCACTGCCACATGGTGTCGCCCGATCCCGGCACCGGCCCGCTGCTCGCCGTCGACCTGGGCACCGACTCGGTCTACCGGTACGACCTGGACGCCGCCACCGGCCGGCTGACCCCGCGCGCACCCCGGGTGCACACGGTCGCGGGCACCGGCCCCCGGCACCTGGCCCGGCATCCCGACGGGCGGCGCTGCTGGCTCTCCGGTGAGCTGGACGCGACGGTGACCGCCTACGAGCTGACCGTCGACGGGGCGCTGCACCAGCTCGGCCGGGTGGACGCCAGCGGCCGGTCCGGTCACGTCCAGCCGTCGGAGATCACGGTCGGCCCGGACGGCCGGTTCCTCTACCTGGGCAACCGGGGGGTCGGCACGGTGGCGGTCTTCGCCCTCGACGGGGAGCTGCCCCGGCTGGTCGACGAGGTCGACACCGGCGGGGAGTGGCCCCGGCACTTCGCGTTCTCCGGCCGGCACCTGTATGTCGCCGACGAGCGGGCCGACATGGTCCGGGTGTTTTGGGTCGACCCCGAGTCGGGCGTGCCGTCGCCGGTGGGCGAGCCGGTGCCCACCGGGAGTCCGACCTGCGTACTGCCCTGACGTACGTCCGTCCGGGGTGGAGGGGTGCCACGTCACGAGACGATTTAGTTACTCACGGTGTCGAAATAGTGATCAACTGTTTCTCCTGCGTAACTTTCGTCCGAACGGTCATGGCAGAAAGCGAACGAGATACGCAAGATGGTCAGCGTGTCTGGCCGCCATCGCATGCGTTCAAGTATCCGTGGAGCGGGCGCCGCCGTGGCGGCGACCGCACTCGTCGTCGTGGTCGGCGGCTCCTGGGTCGGTTACCAGCAGTTGGCCGGACCGTCCTGCTCAGGGGAGATCCAGCTCGCGGTGGCCGCCGCGCCCGAGGTCGCGCCGGCCGTCGAGGCGGCGGCGGCCCAGTGGACGACGGACGGGGCGGCGGTCGGTGGCACCTGCATCAAGGTGAACGTCACCGCCTCCGAACCGGTGGAGGTGGCCGCCGCGGTGGCCAGCAAGCACGGGGCCAGCCTCGCCGGGGTGGGGCAGGCCAGCGGCACCGCGGTCACGCCCGACGTGTGGATTCCGGACTCGTCGACCTGGCTGCTGCGCCTCAAGAGCGGCGGCGCCACCGCGTTCGCCCCCGGCAACGGCGCCTCGATCGCCCGCAGCCCCATCGTGGTGGCCATGCCGCAGCCGGTGGCCAGCACCAAGTTCGGCTGGCCGGAGAAGAAGCTCACCTGGAACGACATGCTGCGTGCCGTCCGCAGCGACAAGCCGCTGCGGGCCGGCATCGTCGAGCCGACCCAGGACGCCGCCGGGCTCTCCGGCCTGCTCTCCCTGACCGCCGCGGCCAGCGGCGGGGGCGGCGACGCCCAGCAGGCGACCACGGCCGCCCTGCGGGCGCTGGCCACCGGCCGCTCGGCGCTGCGGCAGGACCTGCTGGCCCGGTTCCCGCGCTCCAACGACCCGACCTCCATCGCCAGCGCGCTCGGCGCCGCCGCGCTGTCGGAGGAGGACGTCATCGCCTACAACAACACCAAGCCGCCGATCCCGCTGGCCGCGCTCTACCTGGAGCCGTCGCCGATGCCGCTGGACTACCCGTACGCGGTGCTCCCGGGGATCGACCAGAGCAAGGCGTCGGCGGCGAAGGTGCTCTTCGAACTGCTCACCACGCAGAGCTTCAAGAACCGGCTGGCCGTGCAGTCGCTGCGGGCCCCGGACGGCAACTGGGGCGACGGCTTCAAGGCACCGCAGGGCGCGCCGAGCCCGGCCGGCGGCGGTACCGCCGTGCCCCCGTCCGGCGGGACCGCCGCCGGTGGCCTGGACCCGGTGGCCATAGACCGTGCGGTCTCCGGCTGGTCGATCGCCACCCAGTCCGGGCGGATGCTCTGCGTCATCGACGTCTCCGGTTCGATGAAGACCCCCGTCCCGTCGGCCAACAACGCCAGCCGGGAACAGGTGACCGTGGCGGCGGCCAGCCGGGGCCTGAACCTGTTCGACGACTCCTGGTCGATCGGGCTGTGGACCTTCTCCACCGAGCTGGTCGGCTCGCGGGACTGGCGGGAGATCGAGCCGATCAACCCGCTGTCCGGCAACCGGGGCAAGCTGGAGCAGGGGCTCGCCGGTATCCGCCCGTCCAGCGGCGACACCGGCCTGTACGACACCATGCTGGCGGCGTACAAGAACGTCCAGGACGGGTGGGAGCCCGGCCGGGTCAACTCGGTGGTGCTGTTCACCGACGGTAAGAACGAGGACAAGAACGGTATTTCGCAGAGCTCGCTGATCAGCCGGCTCAAGCAGCTCAACGACCCGGAGCGCCCGGTGCAGGTGGTCATCATCGGCATCGGCAGCGAGGTCTCCAAGGCCGAACTCCAGTCCATCACCAACGTCACCGGTGGCGGCGCCTTCGTCACCGAGGACCCGTCCAAGATCGGTGACATCTTCCTGAAGGCCATCGCGTTGCGCCCGAACGCACCGCGCTGAGCCCTCGCACAGTGCACAGGGGCCACTGCATTCGGTGAGAATCGGTTGCGGTGGTGGGATTCCTCCGTCTCGGCGGCGAAAGAAAACTGACAGTAATGCGTCCGAAGCAATAGGTGAGCATCATTGTGGGGCAGGATGTCGGGAGCGCTCCGGCCGGCCACCCCCTCCAGAGGTGAGCACCGGGCTCGGAGCCGACCAGTGTGATGTGGGGGAGGTTGGGTGACCTCGGCGACGCTGTCCACGCCCGTCCGTACCCCGCCGTCGGCGCCCGGTGGCCGATCGGCGGGTACTCGATCCCGGACCAGTCAGCGGGGCTACGTCCGGACGCTCGTGGTGCTGGACACCGCTGTGCTGTCGCTGGCGGTCCTCGCCGGCTACGCCACCCGCTTCGGTGATGCCGTGCCACGCGGCTCGGAGATCCCGTACGTGCTGGTCGCGCCGGCCCTGGTGCTGGTCTGGCTGGTCTCGCTCAAGGCGCTGCGCTGCTACGACGACCGGGTGCTCGGCTACGGTGCGGACGAGTACCGGCGGGTCAGCGGGGCGAGCCTGCGACTGGCCGGCGGGGTCGCGATCGCCGGCTACATCTTCGACGCCGGGGTGTCCCGGGGCTTCCTCGGCATCTCCTTCGCCGTCGGCACCGTCGGGCTGGTGGCCACCCGGTTCGCCGCCCGCAAGGCACTGCACCGGGCCCGCTGCCGGGGCGACGGCTGGTCCCGCCGGGTCCTCGTCGTCGGGGACACCGCGCACGTGCTGGAGCTGGTGCACACCCTGCGCCGGGAGCCGTACGCCGGCTACCACGTGGTCGGCGCGTGCATCCCCGACGCGCTGCTCGCACCCGTACCGCAGCGGCTCAGCGACGTGCCGGTGGTGGGTTCCCTGCGGGGCATCCCCGAGGCCGCCGCCGCGATCGGCGCGGACACCGTCGCGGTCACCGCGTCCGGCGAGCTGACCGCGACCCGGCTGCGCCGGCTGGGCTGGCAGCTGGAGGGCACCGGGATCGACCTGGTCGTCGCCCCCGCCCTCACCGACGTCGCCGGCCCACGCATCCACACCCGCCCGGTGGCCGGCCTGCCGCTGATCCACGTCGAGGCACCGGAGTTCCGGGGGGCCCGCAAGCTGGTCAAGGAGTTCGTCGACCGGTCCGCCGCAGCGGTGGCGCTGGCGCTGCTGCTGCCCCTGGTGGCGCTGATCGCGCTGGCCGTCCGGCTGGACAGCCGGGGGCCGGTGCTGTTCCGGCAGACCCGGGTCGGGCAGGGCGGCCGGGAGTTCGGGGTGTTGAAGTTCCGCACCATGGTGGTCAACGCCGACGCGATGCTGGCCGAGCTGGTCGCCCGTAACGAGACCAACGGCCTGATGTTCAAGATGCGCGACGACCCGCGGGTCACCCGGATCGGGCGGCTGCTGCGCAAGTGGTCGCTCGACGAACTGCCTCAGCTGGTCAACGTGCTGCTCGGCCAGATGAGCCTGGTCGGCCCGCGCCCGCCGCTGCCGTCCGAGGTGGCCCGCTACGACGGCGACGTGGCCCGCCGCCTGCTGGTCAAGCCGGGCATGACCGGCCTCTGGCAGGTCAGCGGCCGGTCCGACCTGAGCTGGGAGGACGGCATCCGGCTGGACCTTTACTACGTGGAGAACTGGTCGCTCGCCGCCGACCTGACCATCCTGTGGAAGACCTTCGGCGCGGTGCTGCGCGGGCGCGGAGCGTACTGACCGCCGGGCCCGGCGCCGTACGCGCCGGGCCCGCCGGTCTCACTCCTGCGGGCCGGTCCAGTCCAGGCAGACCACCACCGCGTCGTCGACCAGATCACCGGCGACGAAGGCGCGCAGGTCGCCGATGAGCGAGCGGACCGCGTCCAGCGGCGTCATCGGTCCGGTACGCCGCAGGAAACGGTCCAGCGCCGTCTCGCCGTACCGGACGTGCTGCCCGGTCGCGTCGATCACGCCGTCGCTGAGCACGAACAGCCGGTCGCCACGGCGCAGCTCGAAGCTCTGGTGCCGGTAGTCGGTGCCCTCGAACATGCCCAGCGGGAACTGCTTGTCGAGCACCTGCTCGCTGACCTCCCCGTCGCGCAGCAGCACCAGCCGGGGCGACCCGGCGTCCACCGCCGTCAGCACCCCGGTGGCCAGATCCAGCTCCATCACCAGGGCGGACAGGTGCTGTTCGCCCCGGTGCAGGGCGTAGACCGCCTGGTCGGCGAGGGCGACCTGGTCGGCGAGGGCCAGTCCGCCCCGGCGCGCGTTGCGCAACGCGTGGGTGGCAAGCGCGGTGAGCATCGAGGCGGCCACCCCCTCACCGGTGCCGTTGATGGCCGACAGCCACAGCCGGGTGCCGTCGTCGGACCAGTCGAAGCTGTCCCCGCGCACCGCGTAGGCCGGTTCGAGCTGGCCGGCGAGGCGGAACGACGGCCGGTCCCGGCTGCGCCCCGGCAGCAGTTCCCACTGCATCTCGGCGGCGAGGGTGAGCCGGCGGGCCCGGCGGGAGGCCCGGTAGACGTCGGTGCCGGCGGTGACCGCGGCCAACTCGTGCCCCAGGGCGGTGGCGATGCGGGTCAGCTCCTCGACCGCCGTCCGGTCGTCGGGCACCGGGGTCAACCGCAGCACCCCGCGCCGCTCACCCCGCATGCCGACGGGGAACCAGCCGATCCCGTCGGCGAGCACCGGCTGCTGGTGGTCGTAGCAGCGCCAGGCCGGGTGACCGGGCCCGGTCAGCGGGTCGCCGCCGCCCAGCGGCAGCAGCACCGACAGCCGGTAGTCGACCTGGAACAGCTCCACGTCGGTGATCCGGTACGTCTGCCCCAGCTCGTCGGCGAGCCGTGCCAGCAGCAGGTCCGCGGGTGACTCGGTCAGCACCCGTCGGACCCGGCACTCGGCTCCGCTTGTCATGTACGCCTCCTGACAGCGCAGATCCCCTGGTACGGGGGGTAGTCTCGGGCCCACCATGGCCGAAGAAAGCGGTCCTAGCGGACCAGACGTGAGTATGGCCGCCGAGCTGGACGCCGCGACAGGGGCCCTGCTCTCCGTGTGGGAGGCGGCCCGGGAGAGCACCACCAGCCGGCTGTCCAGCGCGCAGTTACGTGCCGTCATGGTGGTCGAACGGCACGACGGGATCAACCTGCGCCGGCTCGCCACCCTGCTCAACATGCTGCTCTCCTCGGCGAGCCGGCTCTGCGACCGGCTGGTCGCCGCCGGCATGCTGGAGCGGGAGCCGGGCCGGTCGGACCGGCGGGAGATCGCCCTGCACCTGACCCCGGAGGCGACCCGCCTCCTGGCCGAGCTGCGCCGGGACCGCCGGCAGCGGCTCGCCGCCGTGCTGGCCGGGATGAGCGGGGAGGGCCGGGGGGCGTTGCTGCGCGGGCTGGTGGAGTTCGACCGGGTGGCGCGGGCCCGGGAGAGGGAGGGCGGGCCGGTGGTCGAGTTACCGTCCGCGCCGTCCGCGCCGTCCGCGCCGCGGAGCCGGCCCGGCGACGGCACCCCGGCGGCCCGTTCGGCCTGACCCGGCGGTCACGGGCTGGTGGTCAACAGCGTCCGGGCCCGACGCAGGTACTCCCCGGCACGGGGGTGCTCGGTCAGCGCGGTGGCGCACACCCGGAGCGTGGTGTCCAGCAGTGGGGAGCCATCCCGGGCGTCGGGCAGCTCCGTCTGCCAGCGGACGAACTCGACCAGCAGCCCCGGGTCGCCGATCCGGATCGCCGCGGCCAGCGCGTCGACCAGCTGCGCGACCGCGCCCGCGACCTCCTCGACCCGGTCGGGCGCGGGGGTCACCTCGCGGAGCACGAGCTGCACGAGGTCGCGGCGGCGGCGCAGCACCGCGACGCACTCGTCGGTGCCGGTCGCCGGCCCGGAACCGGCGTGCGGTGCCGGGCACAGCGGGCCGGCCAGCAGCCGGGCCGCGTCCCGGGCGGTCGCCCCCCAGGCGGCGGCGCCGACGGCGGCGGCCCAGCGGCCGTCCGGGCCGAAACCCGGGCCACCTGCCACCACCGGCACCCCGGCCGCCCGGCACGCCTCGATCATCCGCCCCGCCCGGATCAGCCGGCTCGGCTGCACGCAGCTCAGCAGTACCGCGTCCGGGCCGGTCTGGTGCAGGTAGGAGACCAGGTGCCGGACCGGCACGCTGGCACCGAGGAAGGTGACCCGCCAGCCGGCGGCGCGGACCACCTCGACGACGATCCGGGCGGCCAACGCGTGCCACTCGCCCTCGACGCAGGCCATCACCACGTGCCCCCGCTCGCCCGTGGGGCCGCTGCGGGCGGCGACCGCCTCGACCACCTGCTCGCTGACGTGGGTGGCGGCGTGCTCCTGGGCGACGCTCCACCGGCCGGTCAGCCAGCGCAGCCCCACCTCGCGCTGGGTCACGGCGACCAGGTCCACCAGGACGTCGGCCACCGACGAGCCGGCGTCCAGCAACCCGGTCGCGATCCGGGTGGCGGCGGGCAGGTCGGCCCGGTCCAGACAGTCGAGGTACGCCGCGACGACCTCCGGGCCCACCACGGCCGGCCCGGCCGGCGGGCCCGCAGCCGTAGCGGCCGGCCCGGTCGGTCGGCTCACGCCGGGTCCGCCGTGCGGACGGCCAGCAGCGCGATGTCGTCGTGGCTCTCCCCGTCCAGCCACTCGTCGACGAGTTGGAGCAGCCAGTCGACCACGGCGGCGGGCGGCAGGCCGGCCACCGCGGCGAGCGCCTGCCGTAGCCGCTGCTCGCCGAACATCTCGACGGCCGCCGCGCCGCCGCGTGCCTCGGTCACCCCGTCGGTGTACGCCAGCAGCAGCTCACCCGGGGCGAGGCGCACCTCCACCTCGACGAAGGTCGCCGAGGCGAACGCACCGATCGGCATCCCGCCCACCCGGGCCTCGACGATGCTGCCGTCGGCGCGTACCACCAGTGGGGACGGGTGCCCGCCGCCGGCGATACGGACCCGCAGGCCGCCGTCGTCCCCCGGTTCGGTGGTGCCCAGCAGCAGGGTGGTGAACTGGCTGCGCCGGGCGGCGTCCGGGGAGTCGAACAACGCCCGGTTGAGCAGGGTGACGAGTTCCCGGGGACGCTGCTCGACCAGCCGCAGGGTCTGCAACGACTGGCGTACCCGGCCGGTGAGCACGGCCGCGCCGACCCCCTTGCCGCAGACGTCGCCGAGGGCGAACAGGGCGCCGGTGGCGGTGCGGAAGACCTCGTAGAAGTCGCCGCCGATGCGCAGGCTGTCCCCGGCGGAACGGTAACCGCCGGCGAGGGTGACGCCGGGCACCTGGGGCAGTTCCGGGGGGAGCAGGCTGTGCTGGAGCACCCGGGCCAGGTGGGCCTGCTCGCCGTACAGTTCGGCGGCGGCGACCGCGGAGCCGGCGCGGGCGGCGAACTCCCGGGCCAGCTCGATGTCGCGCTGGTCGAAGCCGGGCCGGCCGACCCGCCGGACCAGGATCAACGCGCCGGTCGGCCCGCCGGCGCTGGGCATCGGGCTGATCAGCACGGTGCCGGGACGGCCGAAGTCCGGCGGCAGGACGGCGCCCAGGTCGGCCAGTTCGGCGTCGAGCCAGGGGCTGGGGTCGGTGGTCGCGCCGCTGAGCGCCTCGACGAGCCCGGGGACCGCGCCGGTCAGCTCCGGGCCGGCGACCCCACCGACCGGGGCGGGGTCGCCGTCGGCGTACCGCAGCCAGTGCGGGACGTCCTCGCCGGGTTGCGGGGGCCGGTGCACGACCAGTGCCGCGTCGGCCAGGTCGGGCACGGGCAGGGTGACGGCGCTGCGGAGGGTCTGCTCGCGGTGCAGCGAGAGCCCGAGCCGGCTGCCGGCCCGGGCCAGGAACGCGGTGCGGGACCGCTCGGCGAGCAACGCGTCGGTGCGGGCGTGTTCGTCGGTGACGTCCCGCACGTACCAGGCGCAGCCCCCGCCGGCCAGCGGGCGGCAGACCCCGCGCAGCCGGCGTCCCCGGTGCTCGGCGTCGAACGTCGCGGCGTCCCCGGTGACCGCGCGGGCCAACGCCGGCACGGTGCCCGACGTCAGGTCGGTGCCGGGGACCAGCTCGGGCAGGAGCTGCCCGGCCATCGCGTTGACCAGGGTGACCCGCCCGGCCCGGTCGGTGGTGACCACCGCCTCGGCGAGCCCGTCGAGCAGTTCCCGGGCGAGCTGCGGGTCGGCCGGCAGCGGGCCGTCCGGCGACGGGTGGGCCGGTGCGCGGGACACCCGTCCGCCCCCGCTCACCGGGCCGGCGTGCCCGCCCCGGTGGGTCGTCGTCACCGCCGGTCGCCGGGCGCGTCGGTCTGTCGACCTCTGCGCATGCTGGGAGTGCTCTCCTCGGTAGGAAATCCTTGCCTCAGGTAAAGCGTACCGAGGTGGGCCGACGATCGGCCAGCGAGGAACCGGGGGTCATCCCGGGCGGGAGAGCCAGCCGGACGGCCGGGCGATGATCCGGCGTACCACCGCACCGGCCCCGCCGACGGCGGCGGACTCGGCCCCGAGCGCCGCCGGACGGACGGTCACCGGGGACCACCCGCTGGTGAGCACCCGGGCGTCGAGTTCGGCCAGCACCGGCGGGCACAGCCACTGCGCGAGGGTCGCGTATCCGCCGCCGAGCACCACGGTGTCCAGATCGAGCAGGTTCACCACCCCGGAGACGGCCACCCCGAGCGCGGTGCCGGCGGCGTGCAGCGCGTCGAGCGCGGCCGGGTCGCCCGAGCAGGCCAGGTCGGCCAGCCGGCGGGCGGCGGTGTCGGCCGGCAGGTCCACCCCGGCCAGCCCGGCCGCGGCCAGCACGGCCTCCTGCCCGGCGTACGTCTCCAGGCAGCCGCGTGCGCCGCAGCGGCAGGTGGGGCCGCCCGGGTCGACAGGTACGTGGCCCAGTTCGCCGCTCCACCCCCGGGAGCCCCGGAACAGCGCCCCGTCGAGCACGATCCCGGCGCCGATGCCGATCTCGCCGGAGACGTGCAGGAAGCTCTGCGGGCCGCCGGGGCGGGCGTGCAGCTCGCCCAGCGCGGCGAGGTTCGCCTCGTTCTCCACCACCAGCGGCGGCACCCCGTCGACCGGGTCGGTGAGGGCGGGATGGTCGGCGAGCAGGGCCGGCACGTCGACGTCGCGCCAGCCGAGGTTGGGGGCGAGCCGGACCAGGCCGCGCGCGTCGACCAGCCCCGGCACGGCCAGGGCCGCCCCGGCCAGGCCGAGCCCGGCGGCGTCGGCGGCGGTACGCGCCCGACGGGCCAGGGCGACCAGGTCGGTGAGCGCGTCGGCGGGGGAGAGCGGGCGCAGGTCGACCCGGCGCACCTCGTGGTGCCGGACGGCGCCGGTGAGGTCGACCACGCAGGCGGCGAGGTAGTCGACGTTGACCTCCAGGCCGAGCCCCGCCGGCCCGGTGTCGCCGAGCAGCAGTCCCCGGGCGGGGCGGCCGGCACCGGTGCGCGGCGCGGGGTCGGCCTCGGTGACCAGCCGGCCGGCGATCAGGTCGTCGACGACGGCCGACACGGTGGCCCGGGTCAGGCCGGTGTCGGCGGCGATCTCGGCCCGCGACGGCGGCCGGCCGGTGCTGGCGATCCGTCGCAGCACCACGGCGAGGTTGAGTTCGCGCAGGCTTCCCTGGCGGACCGCGCCGACGGTCCGGGTCTCGGTCACCCCTTGACAGTGCCACAGCACGGCCATTTAATTCAACCACTGAACAAATTGCGGGTCACCCACCCACCGCCACCATCATCCCCACCGGAGGTCTGCCATGGCACCCCGTCCCACCCCCGCCGACAAGTTCTCCTTCGGGCTCTGGACGGTGGGCTGGCAGGCCCGTGACCCGTTCGGCGACGCCACCCGCCCCGAGCTGGACGCCGTCGAGGCCGTGCACCGGCTCGCCGAGCTGGGCGCGTACGGCATCACGTTCCACGACGACGACCTGATCCCGTTCGGCGCCGACAACGCCGCCCGGGAGGCGCAGCTCGCCCGGTTCCGCAAGGCCCTCGACGAGACCGGCCTGGTCGTGCCGATGGTCACCACCAACCTCTTCACCCACCCGGTGTTCAAGGACGGCGGCTTCACCAGCAACGACCGTGACGTCCGCCGCTACGCGCTGCGCAAGGTGCTGCGCAACGTCGACCTCGCCGCCGACCTGGGCGCCAAGACCTTCGTCATGTGGGGTGGCCGGGAAGGCTCCGAGTACGACGTCGCCAAGGACATCCGGGCCGCGCTGGACCGCTACCGCGAGGCCGTCGACGTGCTCTGCCAGTACGTCGTCGACCAGGGCTACGACCTGCGGTTCGCCATCGAGCCCAAGCCGAACGAGCCGCGCGGCGACATCCTGCTCCCCACCGTCGGGCACGCCCTGGCGTTCATCTCCGAGCTGGCCCGGCCCGAGATGGTCGGCCTCAACCCGGAGGTCGGGCACGAGCAGATGGCCGGCCTCAACTACGCCCACGGCATCGCCCAGGCGCTCTGGCAGGGCAAGCTGTTCCACCTCGACCTCAACGGCCAGCGCGGCATCAAGTACGACCAGGACCTGGTCTTCGGCCACGGCGACCTGATGAACGCGTTCGCCCTGGTGGACCTGCTGGAGAACGGCGGCCCCAACGGTGGCCCGGCGTACGACGGCCCGCGTCACTTCGACTACAAGCCCTCCCGCACCGAGGACATCGCCGGGGTGTGGGCGTCGGCCGAGGCCAACATGGCGACCTACCTGCTGCTCAAGGAGCGGGCGGCGGCGTTCCGGGCCGACCCGGAGGTGGTCGAGGCGCTCGCCGCCAGCAAGGTCGGCGAGCTGGCCAGCCCGACGCTGGGCGACGGTGAGGGCTACGCCGGGCTGCTCGCCGACCGGTCCGCGTTCGAGGAGTTCGACGTGGACGCGACGGCGGCGAAGGGCTTCGCCTTCGTCCGGCTCAACCAGCTCGCCGTCGAGCACCTGCTCGGCGCGCGCTGAGGCGGCCCGGCATGCCGCTCGTCGCCGGGGTGGACTCGTCCACCCAGTCCTGCAAGGTGGTGATCCGGGACGCGGAGACCGGCGCGCTGGTCCGTGAGGGCCGCGCGCCGCACCCGGACGGCACCGAGGTCGACCCACGGGCCTGGTGGGATGCCCTGCTGGCCGCCGTCGAGGCGGCCGGCGGGCTGGCCGACGTGGCGGCCGTGTCGGTCGCCGGCCAGCAGCACGGCATGGTCTGCCTGGACGAGGCGGGTGAGGTCGTCCGGCCGGCGCTGCTGTGGAACGACACCCGGTCCGCCGACGCGGCCCGGGACCTGATCGCCGAGGCCGGCGGCGGGGAGACCGGCCGCCGGTTCTGGGCCGACGCGGTGGGGCTGGTCCCGGTGGCCAGCTTCACCGCCACCAAGCTGCGCTGGCTGGCCCGGCACGAGCCGGAGCGGGCCGCCCGGGTCGCCGCCGTCTGCCTGCCGCACGACTGGCTGACCTGGCGGTTGGCGGGTGCTCCCGACCTGGCGGCGCTGCGCACCGACCGGGGTGACGCCAGCGGCACCGGCTACTGGTCGCCGGTGACCGGGCAGTACCGCCCTGACCTGCTGGAACGGGCATTCGGCCGGGTCGTCGAGGTGCCCACGGTGCTCGGCCCGGCCGAGCAGGCCGGCGTGCTCGACCCGGCCGTGCTGGCCGGCGGTCGGGCAGCGTCGGTCGGGGACGCCGGTCGGCCCGACGGTGCCCCGGCCGCGCCGTCGCCGGGCGGGGACATCCTGCTCGGTCCCGGCACCGGGGACAATGCCGCCGCCGCGTTGGGTGTCGGGGCCGGTCCGGGTGACGTGGTCGTCTCGATCGGCACCTCGGGCACGGTCTTCGCGGTGGCGGACACGCCGGCCGCCGACGCCGGTGGCGCGGTGGCCGGGTTCGCCGACGCGACCGGCCGGTTCCTGCCGCTGGTCTGCACGCTCAACGCGGCCCGGGTGCTCGACTCGGCGGCGACGCTGCTCGGCGTCGACCTCGACACCCTGTCCGAGCTGGCGTTGAGCGCCCCACCCGGGGCCGACGGCCTGGTCATGGTGCCCTACCTGGAGGGGGAGCGGACCCCGGACCGCCCCACCGCCACCGGCTCGGTGCACGGCCTCACCCTGCGCACCGCCACCCCGGCGCACCTGGCCCGGGCGGCGGTGGAGGGGATGCTCTGCGCGCTGGCCGACGGCCTCGACGCGCTGGTCGCCCAGGGCGCGACGGTCGAGCGGGTGATCCTGGTCGGCGGCGGGGCCCGCTCGGCGGCGGTCCGCCGGATCGCACCGCAGGTCTTCGGCCGTCCCGTGGTGGTGCCCCCGCCCGGGGAGTACGTCGCCGACGGCGCGGCCCGCCAGGCCGCCTGGGTCGCCCTGGGTGGCGCGACGCCACCGGACTGGGCACCGAAGGACACCGAGGAGTACGCGGCGGAGCCCGTCCCCGCCATCCGCCAGCGGTACGCCGAGGCCCGCGACCACACCCTCGACCGGGTGGCCGTGCCGGGGGAGTGACCACCCACCCGACCGACGACGTCGGCCGGTGACCGGCGCACGGGGGGCCGGTCACCGGCCGTCGGCCGGT
>NZ_JBMDWU010000422.1:0-33032 GCF_048594385.1 Micromonospora sp.
GTGAGGGTGGTTGGGGGCGGTTTTTGTTGTCGTTGGGTGAGGTGTTTGTGGGGGGTGTGGGGGTTGATTGGGGTGCGGCGTTGGTGGGTGGTGCTCGGGTGGCGTTGCCGACGTATCCCTTCCAACACGAACACTTCTGGCTGACCACCGTGGAGCGTGCGCGGCCCACCTCCGCCGCCTGGCGTCACCACGTCGTCTGGCAACCCACGGACGTCGACACCGCACCGCCGTCCGCAGGAACCGGCGACGGCACCGCACTGCCCGGAACATGGCTGGTGCTGACGGCCGGCGACCCGTGGGGGACCGCCTGGGCCGAGGCGCTCACCACCCACGGCATCGACGTCATCCACGCCGACGTGCCGGCCGGCGCCACCGGCCGGACCGAGCTGGTCGACCTGATCACCTCCGCCGGGAGCGATCTGCGCGGCGTGCTGTCCTTCCTTGCCGCCGCCGACGAACCGCTGCCCGACCACCCCGGCGTACCCACCGGGCTGGCCGCCACGGTGGCCCTCGTCCAAGCGATCGAGGACACCGGGAGCGCAGCGCCGTTGTGGCTGCTGACCGACGGGGCGGTACCGGCAGAACCCACCGACCCCGTGACGGGCACCACCGACGCCCTGGTCTGGGGCCTGGGTGCCGTGGCCGCCCTCGAACTGCCGGACCGCTGGGGCGGCCTCGTCGACCTACCCGGATCACCCGGCGACGACCAGGTCACCGCCCGCCTGTGCCGGATCCTGACCCGCCGCGGCCGCGCCGACCGGTTCGCCGTCCGGGCCGGCGGAACGTACGCCCGGCGGATCAGCCCGGCGGCCCGGCACACCACCACCCCAGCCCGCCGACGGTGGAAACCCTCCGGAACGGCGCTCGTGACCGGGGGAACCGGAGCCGTCGGCCGACACGTCGCGCGGTGGCTGGCCCGCAACGGCGTCGAACACCTGCTGCTCCTGAGCCGGCGCGGTCCCGACGCCGAGAAC
This sequence comes from Micromonospora sp., assembly GCF_048594385.1. Lineage (NCBI taxonomy): Bacteria > Bacillati > Actinomycetota > Actinomycetes > Micromonosporales > Micromonosporaceae > Micromonospora > Micromonospora sp. The sequence goes on from NZ_JBMDWU010000422.1 coordinate 975, forward strand.
GCCGCCGAACTCACCACGGAGCTGACCGGACTGGGCACCCGCGTCACCATCGTGTCCTGCGACGCCGCCGACCGCGAGGCCCTGACCCGGGTGCTCACCGAGGTACCCGAGCAGTTCCCGCTCACCGCGGTGTTCCACTGCGCCATGGTGCTCGACGACGCCGTGCTGGCCGACATCACCCCGGCCAGCCTCGACGCCGTCCTGCGGCCGAAGATCGACGCGGCGACCAACCTGCACGAGCTGACCCGGGACCTCGACCTCTCGGCGTTCGTCCTGTTCTCCTCCGTCGCCGGTGTCCTCGGCAACGCGGGGCAGGGCGCCTACGCCGCGGCGAACACGTTCCTCGACAGCCTCGCCTACCGCAGACGCCGACAGGGCCGCACGGCCACCTCCATCGCCTGGGGTGCCTGGGACACCCCGGACGCCCACCGACGCAACCGCAGGCTGGCCGGCCAGGGCCTCGTCGCGATGCGGGCCGAAACCGCCGTCGACGCCCTCCAGGAAACCCTCGACCGGGACGAGACCTTCCTGATCATCGCCGACATCGACGAGCAACGGCGGGCCCCGCGGCAGCCGACGGAACCCACCGCGCCCACCGCCCGGCTCGACGGCATGTCCGTCCCCGAACAGACCGGCTACCTGCGGGACCTGGTCGGCGCGGAAGCAGCGTTCGTCCTCGGCCACGGCGACGCGTCCCGCGTCCCGGCGGACCATGCGTTCCGCGACCTCGGCTTCGACTCCCTGATGTCGGTGCAGCTGCGCAACCGGCTCAACCAGGCGACCGGCCTGCGGTTGCCGACCACCGTCGCCTTCGACCACCCGACCCCCGTACGCCTCGTCGAACACCTCCGGGAACTGCTGACCGGCGGCCACCGCACGGAGTCCACCCCGACCGTCGTGGCCGTCGCCGACGACCCGGTGGTGATCGTGGGGATGGCCTGCCGCTACCCCGGTGGCATCCGGTCGGCCGACGACCTGTGGCGGTTCGTCGTCGAGGAACGCGACGCGATCACCGGTTTCCCGACCGACCGCGGCTGGCCGGTGGACCTCTACGACCCCCGACAGGGCGCCCCCGGCCACACCCATGCCCGGGGCGGCGGCTTCCTGCACGACGCGGCCGACTTCGACGCCGAGTTCTTCGGCATCTCACCACGCGAGGCACTCGCGATGGACCCGCAGCAGCGGCTCCTCCTGGAGGTCTCCTGGGAGGCCCTGGAACACGCCGGCATCGACCCGGCCACCCTGCGCGACAGCGACACCGGGGTCTTCGCCGGCACCAACGGCCAGGACTACGGAATGCTGCAACAGAGCACCGCCGGCGTCGAGGGCTACACCCTCGCCGGACGCGCCTCCAGCGTGGTGTCCGGACGGGTCTCCTACGCGCTGGGCCTGCAGGGGCCCGCCATCACCGTGGACACCGCGTGTTCGTCGTCGCTGGTGGCACTGCACCTGGCCGCGCAGGCGCTGCAGGCCGGGGAGTGCTCCGTCGCCCTCGCCGGCGGCGTCACCGTCATGGCCACGCCGACGACCTTCATCGAGTTCTCCCGGCAGGGCGGCCTGTCCCCCGACGGCCGCTGCCACTCCTACTCCGACTCGGCCGCCGGCACCGCCTGGTCCGAGGGTGTGGGTGTGGTGGTGGTGGAGCGGTTGTCGGATGCGCGTCGTCGGGGTCATCGGGTGTTGGCGGTGGTGCGGGGGAGTGCGGTTAATCAGGATGGTGCGTCGAATGGGTTGACGGCGCCGAGTGGGTTGGCTCAGCAGCGGGTGATTCGTCGGGCGTTGGGTGTGGCGGGTTTGGGTGTGGGTGATGTGGATGTGGTGGAGGGGCATGGGACGGGGACGCGGTTGGGTGATCCGATTGAGGTGCAGGCGTTGGTGGGGACGTATGGGCGGGGTCGGGTGGTGGGGCGGCCGTTGTGGTTGGGGTCGGTGAAGTCGAATGTTGGTCATACGCAGGCGGCTGCTGGTGTGGCGGGTGTGATCAAGATGGTGCAGGCGTTGCGGTTTGGGGTGTTGCCGGCGTCGTTGCATGTGGTGGTGCCGTCGTCGCAGGTGGATTGGTCGGGTGGTGGGGTTGCGGTGTTGGGTGAGGCGCGGGTGTGGCCGGAGGTGGGTCGGGTTCGTCGTGCGGGGGTGTCGTCGTTCGGGATCAGTGGGACGAATGCTCACGTGATCCTGGAGGAGGCGCGGGAGTCGGAGCGGCCAGCCGAGTCGGGGCCGTCAGCCGGGCCGGTGTTGCCTGTTCCGTCGGTCGTGCCGTGGGTGATCTCGGCGAAGAGTCCGGATGCCCTGCGGGTCCGGGCGGAGCAGTTGTTGTCGTGTGTGGATCTTGATCCGGTCGATGTCGGGTATTCGTTGGCGACGACTCGGGCGGTGTTCGAGCATCGTGCGGCTATCGTCGCGGGTGACCGTGCCGGGTTCCGCACGGCCCTGCAGACCCTCGCGGACGGCGGTGACGGCACCGGACTCTTCCGGGCGGCCGCCGCGCCCGCGCCCCGACTGGCGATGGTCTTCTCCGGCCAGGGCTCCCAACGGCCCGGCATGGGCGCCGACCTGTACCGCCGGTACCCGGCCTTCGCGCAGGCCATGGACGAGGTGCTGGACCGGCTGCCGATCCGCGACGTGCTGTTCGGCCAGGACCAGGACCGACTCGCCGGGACCGGCTACGCCCAACCCGCCCTGTTCGCGTTCCAGGTGGCACTCTTCCGGCTGACCGAGTCCTGGGGAATCGTGCCCGACCACGTGGCCGGGCACTCGATCGGCGAGATCGCCGCCGCCCACGTCGCCGGCGTCCTCTCGCTCGACGACGCGTGCACGCTGGTCGCGGAGCGCGCCCGCCTGATGCAGGCGCTGCCCGGCGGCGGGGCGATGGTGGCGCTGCGGGCAGGCGAGGAGGAGGTCCTGCCCCTGCTGTCCGACGAGGTGTCCATCGCCGCGGTCAACGGCCCCCGCGCGGTGGTGATCGCCGGCACGGAGGAGGCGGTCCTGCGGGTGGCCGCCGGATTCGACCGGTCGACCCGGCTACCGGTGTCCCACGCCTTCCACTCCCACCTCATGCAGCCGGTCCTCGCCGACTTCCAGGACGTCGTCGACCGGCTGACGTTCAACCGACCCGAGATCGACATCGTCGCCGGTGGCGACGTCACCGAACCCGGCTACTGGGTCCGCCACGTCCGCGACACGGTGCGCTACGCCGACCGCGTCGCACGCCTGACCGACCTCGGCGTCACGGTGTCCCTGGAGATCGGGCCGGACTCCGTTCTGTCGGCGCTGGGCCCCCGCACCGCGGCCAACATCCCGCTGTGCCGCCGCAACCAGCCCGAGGACGTCACCGTGGTCACCGCGACCGCACGCGCCCACGTGCACGGCGTCGCGGTGCACTGGCCGGTGCTGTTCCCGGGCGCCCGGCGGGTCGACCTGCCGACGTACCCCTTCCGGTCCACCCGGTTCTGGCCCGCCGTCAGCCTCGCGACCGGCGACGTCACCCGCGCCGGCCTCGACGCCGTCGACCATGCCCTGCTCGGTGCGGGAGTGGACCTGCCCGACCGGGGCGGACGGGTCTTCACCGGCCGGCTGTCCGTCGCCGCCCAACCCTGGCTGGCCGACCATGTCATCCACGGCGTGAACCTCTTCCCGGCCACCGGCTTCGTGGAACTGGTGCGTCGCGCCGCCCGGGCCGTCGACGATCTCGCCCTCGACGAACTGACGCTGCGTACACCCCTGGTCCTGCCCGCGACCGGCACCGTGCAGATCCAGGTGACCGTCGACGGCCCGGACGCCGCCGACCGGCGTCCGGTCGCCGTCTACGCCCGGACCGGTGACGACGACGGCCCGTGGACGCAGCACGCGGCGGGCCTGCTCTCCCCGGCGGGGCCGCAGACCGCCGGCCCGGCGGGCGAATGGCCCCCACCCGGGGCGGTGCCGATCGACCTCGACGGGCTCTACCCCGGGCTCGCCGGCCGGGGCTTCGCCTACGGCGAGACGTTCCGGGGCCTACGGTCGGCCTGGCGCGTCGGCGACGAGGTCCTCGTCGAGGCCCGGACCACCACCGACCCGCAGGGCTACGGAACCCACCCGGCCCTGCTGGACGCCGTCCTGCACGCCTCGGTGTTCCTGCCGGACGGCCACCGGCCCCGGGTGCCGTTCCTCTGGAACGGGCTGCGCTTCCACGCGCCGAGCGGTGCGGTCCTGCGGGCGAGGGTGCGCCCCACCGGCCCGGACACCCTGTCCGTCGACGCCACCGACGAGACCGGCACCCCCGTCCTGACCGTGGAGGCGCTCACCCTGCGCGGCCACCCGGCCGACAGCCGGGTGCGCGACGCGTTGTTCGCGGTCGAATGGCAACCTCCGCACCACCGCGACCCTGCCGGCACCGACGGCCACGACCGGATCGACGTCACCGGTCGGGACGCCGGAGACGTCCTGGAGATCCTCCGGCACCGCCTGGCCGGCACCGCCGACCGGCCGCTGGTGATCGTGACCCACGGCGCGGTCCAGACGACCCCGCAGGACGACCCGGCGCTGCCCGACGCGGCGGCAGTCTGGGGCCTGGTGCGCTGCGCCCAGGTCGAACACCCCGGCAGGTTCATCCTGGCCGACCTGCCCGCCGACGGCGCCGGGGAACTGCCGGCCGACCTCTGCGGGTGGGACGAGCCCCAGATCGCGGTGCGCCCCGTGGGCGCACTGGTGCCCCGGCTGCTGCCCACCACGGCCGATGCCGACCTTCCCGCCGTCGATCCGCAGGCCACCGTCGTGATCACCGGGGGCACCAGCGGCCTCGGCGCGCTGATCGCCCGGCACCTCGTGGCCGAGCACGGCGTCCGCGACCTGCTGCTGCTCAGCCGCAGCGGGCCGGCCGCACCCGAGGCCGCCGGGCTCGTCGCCGACCTGGGCGCGCGGGTGCTCGCCGTCGACGTGTCCGACCGTGCGGCGCTGGGCCGGGCCCTGGACGGTGTCCGGATCGGCGGGGTCGTGCACTGCGCGACGCTGCTCGACGACGCCCCGGTGACGTCGCTGACCCCCGACCGCGTCCGACGCGTCATGTCCACCAAGGTCACCTCCGCCGGGTGGCTGGACGAGTTGACCCGCGACCAGGACCTGTCGTTCTTCGTGGTGTTCTCCTCGCTCGCGGGGACCCTGGGCAACGCCGGACAGGCCGCCTACGCAGCCGCCAACGCGGCACTGGACGCGCTGGTGACCCGCCGGTGGGCCCGAGGGCTGCCAGCCCGGTCGATCGTCTGGGGCCTGTGGGACACACCCTCGACCCTGACCGGCGGCATGGCGGCGGCGGACCGCGCCCGCGCGGCCCGCGCCGGGGTCACCCCCCTGCCGGTCGGGGACGGCCTGCTGCTGTTCGACGCCGCGCTGCGCTGCGCCCGGCCCGTGGTGGTGGCGGCCCGGCTGCACCCCACAGCCGGGGAGGCGACCGCACCGGTGCTGCGGAGCCTGCTGCCGCGACCCCCACGGCAGGAGCCCCGCCGCGACGACATCCGCGACCGGCTCGCGGGACGCCCGCCGCAGGACCGCAGGCGGATGCTCGTGGACCTCGTGCGCGGCCACGCGGCAGCGGTGCTGGGACACCCCACGACCGCGACGATCGGCCCCCACCGGGCCTTCACCGACCTCGGGTTCGACTCGCTCATGGCGGTCGAGTTCCGCAACCGCCTCGACGACGCCACCGGCCTGCGCCTGCCCGCCACCACGGTCTTCGAACACGCCAACGTGGACGAGTTGGCCGGGCACCTGGACACGGTGCTGTTCCCCGCGGCCGAACCGGCCGCCGGCACCGCCGACGACGAGCAGATCCGGCAGTTGCTGCACGCCATCCCGATGAGTGAGCTGCGCGGATCGGGCCTGTTGGACCGGCTGCTCGCGTTGGCCTGCGGCGATCCGGCCCGGACGGGTGCGCTGGAGGCGATCGACGACCTGGACACCGACAGCCTCATCGCGATGGCGCTCGGCGGTGCCCACCCGGGCGACCCAGACGAGGAGGTCCCGTCCCGATGAGCGACGAGAAGCTGGTCCAGGCGCTCCGCGCCGCTTTCAAGGAGAACGAACGGCTGCGCCTGCGCAACTCCGGACTGGCCGACTCGCTGCGGGAGCCGATCGCCATCGTGGGCATGGCGTGCCGGTACCCGGGCGGGGTGGGGTCGCCGGAGGAACTGTGGCAGTTCGTCGTCGAGGACGGCGACGGCATCACACCGCTGCCCACCGACCGGGGCTGGGCCGAGGACCTCTACCACCCCGAGCCGGGAACACCCGGGCACACCTACACCCGCGGTAGCGGGTTCCTGCACGACGCCGGGGTCTTCGACGCCGACTTCTTCGGCATCCCACCGCGCGAGGCCCTGGACATGGACCCCCAGCAGCGGCTGCTGCTGGAGGTGTCGTGGTCGGCGATCGAACAGGCCGGGATCGACCCGACCACGCTACGGGGCAGCGACACCGGGGTGTTCGTCGGCGCCATGTACCACGACTACCTCGGCAGCACCGGGACCGGCGCGATGATCTCCGGCCGGATCTCGTACACGCTGGGTCTGGAAGGTCCCGCGATGACCCTGGACACCGCCTGCTCGGCGTCGCTGGTGGCGTTGCACGTGGCCACCGGGGCGCTGCGGGCCAGGGAGTGCGGGCTGGCGCTGGTGGGTGGGGTCGCCGTCATGGCGACCCCGGAGGCGGTCATCGAGTTCGGCCGTCGCCGGGGACTGTCGAAGGACGGCCGGTGCCGGTCCTTCGCCGAGGCCGCCGACGGCACCGGGTTCGCCGAGGGCGTCGGCGTCCTGGTGGTGGAACGACTGTCGGACGCCCGACGCAACGGGCACACCGTGCTGGCGGTCGTGCGCGGTAGCGCGGTCAACCAGGACGGCGCGTCCAACGGCTTCACCGCTCCCAGCGTCAAGGCCCAGCAGCGGGTGATCCGCCGGGCACTCGCCGCCGCCGGCCTGGCCGCGGACGACGTCGACGTGGTCGAGGGGCACGGCACCGGCACCACCCTCGGCGACCCGATCGAGGCGCAGGCCCTGCTCACCACCTACGGACGTGACCGGCCCCCGGAACGCCCGCTGTGGCTGGGCTCGGTCAAGTCGAACATCGGCCACACCCAGGCCGCCGCCGGGGTCGCCGGCATCATCAAAATGATCTTCGCGATGCGGCACGGCCGACTGCCCCGCACCCTGCACGTCGACGAGCCGAGCCGCCAGGTGGACTGGTCCGGCGGCGGCGTACGCCTGCTCCTCGAACCCCGCGACTGGCCCCGCGGACAACGACCACGGCGGGCCGGGATCTCCGGATTCGGCGTCAGCGGAACCAACGCGCACGTCATCATCGAGGAACCACCGGCCGAGCCTGCCCCGCCGGCAGCCGGACCCCACACCGCCGTGACGACACCCCCCGGCCTGGTCTGGCCGGTGTCCGGACACACGCCCGAAGCCCTGCGGACGCAGGCCGGGCGCCTACTGGCCCACCTGGACCGCCAGCCGGAACCGGACCCCGCCGACGTGGCCCGCACGTTGACCACCCGCCCGGCGTTCCCGCACCGCGCGGTGGTCACCGGATCGGACCTGACCGACCTGCGACGGGGCCTCACCGCGGTGGCCGCCGGAACCGACGACCCCACCGTGTTCACCGGCGAGGCGCGCCCGGCCGGGCTGACGGCGTTCGCGTTCACCGGGCAGGGCGCCCAGCGACCGGGCATGGGCCGCGAACTCGCCCGGGCGTTCCCGGCGTTCGCTGCGGCGTTCGCCGCGGTCACCGCCGAACTGGACCGGCACCTGCCGCGACCGCTGCGCGAGGTCGTCTGGGGCGACACCCCGGAACTGGTCGAGCAGACCCAGTACGCCCAGACCGGACTGTTCGCCGTCGAAGTGGCGCTCACCGAACTGATGCGGACCTTCGGCATCCGACCGGACCTGGTGCTCGGCCACTCGGTCGGCGAACTCGTCGCCGCACACGTGGCCGGGGTGCTGTCCCTCCCCGACGCGGCCCGCCTGGTCGCCGCCCGCGCCCGGCTGATGCAGGCACTCCCATCCGGCGGCGCGATGGTGTCGGTACGCGCCGACGAGGCGGCCGTGGCACCGTACCTGTCCGCACAGGTGGCCCTCGCCGCGGTGAACGGACCCACCGCCGTCGTGCTCTCCGGAGCGGAACAGCCGGTCCTCGCGGCCGCTGCCGACCTGTCCGCCCGGGGCGTCCGGACCACGCGGCTCGCCGTCAGCCACGCCTTCCACTCCCCGCTGATCGAGGGCATGCTCGACGACTTCCGTGCGGTCCTGGCGACGGTGGAGCTACGGCCGCCCGTCCTGCCGCTGCTGTCCGGCGTGACCGGGAAACCCGCCACGGCGGCGCAACTGTGCACTCCGGAACACTGGGTGGCCAACGTCCGGGACACCGTCCGGTTCGCCGACTGCGTCGACGCCCTCGCCGGGCACGACGTCACCTCCTGCGTGGAGATCGGCCCGGACGCCGTACTGGCCGGACTGGCCACCGCGCCGGTGCCGTGGGTGCCGACGCAGCGCCGCCGGCTGGCCGAACCGGCCGCGCTCCTGGCCGCGCTGGCCCGGTCGCACGCCGACGGCCGGACCGTCGACTGGACCGCGTGGCTCGGCGACACCGGGCGGCGGATCGACCTGCCGACCTACGCCTTCCAGCACAAACGGTACTGGGCCGGCGGCATCAGCCTGGGGCGCGACACCGGACGCGGCCCGTCCGCCCTCGACCACGACATCCTCCGGGAGGTGGTGGAGTCCCCCGACACCGCCCGGCTGGTGGTGACCGGCCGGGTGTCCCGGCACGCCCAGCCGTGGCTGGCCGACCACGCGTACGGGGCGACGGTGCTCCTGCCCGGCGCGGCGTTCGTCGACCTCGCTCTCACCGTCGGCCACCTGGTCGGCTGCCCCGTCGTCGACGACCTGACCGTCGCCACGCCGATGGCGGTGCCCGACCAGGGTGAGATCCCGGTGCAGGTCGTGCTGGAACCGGGCGACGCCACCGGTCGGCGCACCGTGCAGGTGTACTCCCGGCCACCGGACCAACCCGGCTGGACCTGCCACGCCACCGGGACCCTGTCGGACCGGCAGCCGCCTCTGCCCCTGGCCGAACCGACCTGGCCCCCGGCGCAGGCCACGCCCGTGGACACCGGCGGCACCTACGACAGGCTCGCCGACCAGGGCTTCGCATACGGCCCGGCGTTCCAGGGCCTGCGTGCCGCGTGGCGGCGCGACGACGTCGTCGACGCCGAGGTGACGGTGGAGGAGGCCGGCCGCCACCTGGTGCACCCGGCCCTGCTGGACGCGTCCCTGCACGCGGCCACGCTGCTCGTCGCCGCCGGCCTGCCCTTCGCCTGGACCGGCGTCGCGGTTTTCGCCCCCGGCACCACGGCGGTGCGGGTGCGGCTGCGTCGCACCGGCGCGGACACCGTCGCGGTCGCCGCGTTCGACCAGGCCGGCAGCCCCGTGTACGCGGTGGACTCCCTGACGCTGCGGCCGGTGACCACGCAACAGGTGGCGGCCGACACCGTGCTGCGGCGAGCGATGTTCCACGTACGGTGGCAGCCGACGCCGGCCGGACCGGAGCCCGCCGGGATCACCTTCGACGTCCGGCGGGGCGGCGGGGCGAACCCGTGCGACGCGGTCACCGAGGCCCTGCGGCAGGTACAGGAATGGCTCGCCGGACACCACGACGACCACGAACGGCTCATGATCCAGACGGCCGGTGCGGTCGCGGTGACTGCCGACGACGCCGTGTCCGACCTGGGCGGCGCGGGAGTGTGGGGACTGGTGCGCTCCGCCCAGTCGGAACACCCCGACCGCCTCGTCCTCGTCGACACCGACGGCACCCACGACGAGCGGACCCTGAGCGCCCTGGCCGCCGCGGGGGAGAGCCAGATCGCGGTCCGCGACGGCCGGACGCTGGTGCCCCGGTTGGCGCGGACCCCGGTGCCCGCCGCGACCGACGACGAACCGCTGGTGCCACCGGACGAAACGGTCGTCATCACCGGCGGCACCGGCGCGCTCGGCCGGCTGGTCGCCCGCCACCTCGTCGTCGACCGTGGCGTGCGGAACCTGCTGGTGCTCAGCCGCAGCGGGCCGGAGTCGCCCGCCGCCACGGAACTCGTCGAGCACCTCGGGGCACACGTCGTCGCGGTCGACGCCGCCGACCGCGACGCGCTGGCGCGGGTGCTCGCCGGGGTCCGGATCGGCGGGGTCGTCCACGCGGCGGGCGTGCTCGACGACGGCGTGGTCGAGTCGATGACGCCGCAGCGGGTCGCCGGCGTGCTCCGGGCGAAGGTCGACGCCGCCATCGCCCTGCACGACCTGACCAGGGACCGGCCACCGGCCTTCTTCACGATGTTCTCCTCCGCCGCCGGGGTCCTCGGCAGCCCCGGCCAGAGCGCGTACGCGGCGGCGAACGCCACCCTCGACGGCCTCGCCGCGCACCGCCGGTCGCTGGGGCTTCCCGCCCAGTCACTGGCCTGGGGGCTGTGGGCGCAGAGCGACGGGATGGCGTCCGCGATGGACGCGACCGGCCGCGCCCGGGTGGACCGGGCCGGCGTCGCGCCACTGTCCGCCGCCGAGGGACTCGCCCTGTTCGACGCCGCACTGCGGACCGACATGTCCCTGCTCGTGCCCGCGCGTCTCGACACGGCCGCGAACGACGACCCGTCGACCATGATGCGTGGCCTGCGCCCCGCGCCGGCACACCGCAGCACCGAACAGCGCAACGTGCTGCACCGGCTGGTCGGGTTGTCCCCCGGTGAGCAGCACCGGGTGCTGGTGGACGTGGTACGCGGACACGCAGCGGCCGTCCTGGGTCACCCGGGCCCGGACGCCGTCGGTGCCGGACGGGCCTTCACCGACCTCGGGTTCGACTCGCTGATGGCCGTGGAACTGCGTAACCGGCTGCAGTCCGCGACCGGCCTGCGACTGTTGCCCACCCTGGTCTTCGACCACCCGAACCCCGAGGAGTTGGCGGCCCATCTGCGCGCGGCGGCCGTGCCGGCGCAGGAGGCCGCGCCGGTGCCCCTCCTGGAGACGCTGGCCCGACTGGAGGCGCAGCTCGCGTCCCTGGACCCGGACGACGGCATCCGACCACAGGTCACGGACCGGCTCGGTCGCCTGCTGTCCGACCTCGACGACCGGTCGACGCCGTCCGGAATCGACCTGACCGGCGCGTCGCGGCAGGAGGTCCTCAATCTGATCGACAGCAGGTTCGGCGTCTAGCAGCCCTCTCCGCGTCCAGCAGACCCTGCAGGAAGGCCAGGCACACCACATGGCGAAGTCAGCGCCGGTATCGACCGACGTCGGTCACATGTACGACGTCATGACCGAACTGTTCACCACGCTGCTCGACGGCAACATCCACGTCGGCTACTGGCACGACGACGGGGACCGGACCTCCGTCGCCGAGGCCGCCACCCGCCTCACCGACATGGTGATCGAACGCGTCTGCGCCGGCCCCGGCCGCCAGGTGCTGGACGTCGGCTGCGGAGCCGGTACCGCCTCGCTGCGCCTCGCCACGACACGGGACGAGACGGTGGTGACGGGAATCTCCGTCAGCCACGGCCAGATCGACACCGCCAGGGCCCGCGCGCGGGAACTCGGCGTAGCCCACCGCGTCCACTTCCGTTACGCTGACGCCATGAACATGCCGTTTGGACCCGGTATGTTCGACGGGGCCTTCGCCATCGAATCCCTCATCCACATGCCGGACCAGGACCGCGCGCTCCAGGAGATCGGCACCGTGTTGCGCCCGGGCGCACGCCTGGTCATCGCCGACATCATCGACAGACACCCGGCGAACGGCGCGGAGAAGGAGATCATCGACAATTTCTGTGCCGTCACACAGTGCCGCATCATCGCCGCGCTGCCCGACAGACTGGACCGGGCGGGCTTCGAGGTGCTGGAGTGCGACGACATCAGCGCCCACGTGATGCGGGCGTTCGCGGTGCTGTCCGACCGCATGCGTGAGGTCCGGGCCGACTTCGTCGGCAGGATCGCACCCGCGCACTTCGACCAGCTGGTCGAACTGTTCCGACGCTTCAGCGCCGTCACCGCGGCCGGCTACGTCCTGGCGGTGGCCCAGCGCCGATGACCGTGCGGGGAAAGGGTCCATCCCATCGATCGGTGGGGAGTCACCAGGTGCTTTCCCGGTACCAGCTCGCCCTGCTCGCCGACCCGGCGCCCGACGACGGGCGGCACCGGGCACCGCCCCACGGCCGGCCCGAACTGATCGGCAGATCAGCCGAGAGGGAACTGCTCGACTCGCTGCTGCGTGGCCGGGTACGCCTCCCGGCCCTGCTGTTCAGCGGCGGGATCGGCGTCGGCAAGACGGCACTGCTGCGCGCCGCCGACGAACAGGCCCGCCGGGCCGGCCGCCGCGTCGTGTGGGTCACCGGCGCACCCGTCGAGGCCGACCTTCCCTATTCGGGCCTGCACCAGCTGCTCTACGCCCTGCGTACGGAACTCGACCGCCTGCCCGCCCACCAGCGGGTCACCCTGTCGCGCATCCTCGGGCACGCCGACGGCCCCGTCCCCGACCGCCTGGCGACCTGCGCGGCCACCCTGTCCCTGGTCACCGAGCTGGCCGACGACGGTGGCCTGGTGGTGCTGGTCGACGACGCCCAGTGGATCGACCGGGAGAGCACCGAACTGCTCGCCTTCGTCGCCCGCCGGACCTGTGACCTGGCCGACCTGGTGCTGGTCGCCGCCGCCCACCAACCCGGGCCACCGCTCGCCGCCGGACCACACGTCCGTCAGCTCGCGCCGCTGTCGGACCACGACGCCGGCCTGCTGATCGACGCCCGGCACCCCACCCTGCACAGCCGTGTCCGACGTGTCATCCTCGACCACGCCCAGGGCAACCCGCTGGCACTGATCGAGCTACCCAGGGCGCTCAGCCAGGAACAGCGGTGCGCGAGCATGCCGCTGCCGGTCCACCTGCCGGTGACCCCGAGGATCAGCGGGCAGTTCGGGGCACGCATCCGCGACCTGCCCGAGCCGGCCCGGCAGCTCCTGCTGGTCGCCGCCCTCGACGGGAGAGCCCGGCTGGCGACGCTCACCGAAGCGACCGACGAGGCCGACGTGACCGCCCAGCTCGGCCCCGCCGAACGGCACCACCTCGTCACGGTGGGCACCGACCGGTTGCTCTTCACCCACCCACTGGTCCGGCTGACCACCATCGACCTGGCCACCCGGGCCGAGCTGCACACCGCCCACCGCCACCTGGCCCGGGTGACCACCGCCGACCGGGACGTCCGGGCCACGCACCTGGCGGCCGCGGCACTGGGTCCGGACGACTCCCTGGCCGAGGCCCTGGCGACGGCCGGGGACCGCGCCGCTGACCGGGGCGTCCTCACCACGGCCACCGAGATGTTCGCCCGTGCCGCCGAACTGAGCACCGCTGCGGCCGACCGCGCCGAACGGCTGGGCATCGCGGCCCAACTGGCCTGCCGCGCCGGCTGGCTCCGGTGGGCGGGACGCCTCAATCCGCCCCCGGGAGAGTTCGGCGTCACCACCCACACCGCTGCCGTCAGCGCGTACCTGCTTTCCCTCGACGAGGGCGACGTGGACATGGCGCACCGTCGCCTCCTGCGGGTCTTCGACGACCCCACCACCAGCATGCCGATGCGTCGGATGGCACTGGAGATGCTGTTCCACGTGTGCGTCCTCGCCGACCGGCCGGACCACTGGTCTGCCCTGGACACCGTCCTCGCCCGCCCCGACTGCGAGTCGGCGGACATCGTCCTGCGCTGCCGCGCGATCCTCTCCGGCCGGGACGGCGACGCCGACACGATGCGTGAGCGGTTCCTGGAACTGCTCGACCGGTGGCCGACGACACCGGCGGAACTCACCGCCCTGTCCACGGCGTCCCTCTCCGCCACCGCCGCCGCACTCGACGCGGTCACCGAGTTGCTGCCGGTGCTGCGTGGCCTGCCGGACGCCTCGGCCGACAGCCGGGGAGCACCGACGGCGAGGTTCGGCCTGCACATGGAGATCCTGGACCGCTACCAGTCGGGACGCTGGGACGAGGCGGAGACCCTCCTGCGGGAGAGCGCCACCGTCGCGGGCGTCAGCGGCCTGCGGACCCTGGAGGGCATCGCCCGCTGCCAGCGGGCGCTGCTGGCCGCCGTACGCGGTGAGACCGAACAGGCCCTGGAGCTGACCGACGAGGTGCTGCGCTGGGCCACCCCGCGTGGGATCGGGCTGGCGGTCATCCTGGCCCACCAGGCCCGGGCGCTGGTGGCCCTGGGCACCGGTGACCACGAACACGCCTACACGACCCTGTCCACCATCGCCCCCGCCGGGGCGGTGACCCGCCTGCCGGTCAGCGCCCGGCGCATCGTGTTCGACCTGGCCGACGCCGCCGTGCACACCGGGCACGGACCGCAGGCGGCCGCCTATCTGCAGGCGCTGCGCGACGGGGGATTCGACCGCCTCTCCCCGCGGATGACCATGCTGACCCACGGGGCCGCCGCCCTGCTCGCCCGGGACAGCCACACCGACGAGGCCTTCCGGCAGGCGCTGACCGCGCCGGGACACGAACGCTGGCCGCTGGAGCACGCCCGGATCCGTCTCGCCTACGGTGAGCGGCTGCGCCGCGCCAAGGAGATCGGCCCGGCCCGGGTGGAACTGGGCGCGGCACTGGAGGTCCTGGATCGGCTCGGCGCCAAGCCGTGGGCGGCGCGGGCCCGCAACGAGCTACGGGCCGCCGGGCTGGCGGTCACCCGGCCCGCCGAAGGGCCGGCCGGGCTCACCGCGCAGGAGGAGTCCGTCGCCAGGCTCGCGGCCCAGGGCCTGACGAACAAGCAGATCGCCGTCCGGCTGCGCCTGTCGGACCGCACCGTCAGCGGACACCTCTACAAGGTCTACCCCAAGCTCGGGGTCACCTCACGGACCGGGCTACGTGACGCACTGGAGATACGAGCCGGAGGGGATACGGATGGCACAGCAGACTGAGTTCACCGAGGCACTGCTCGACTACGTCCGGCAGGTCTCGCTGCGCGACGACGAGATCCTCGCCGACCTGCGGCGGGAGACCGCCGCCCTGCCGATGGGCCGGGCGATGCAGATCATGCCGGAGGAGGGCCAACTGCTGGCCCTGCTCGTCAGACTGACTGCGGCGTCGCTCGCGGTGGTCGAGGTCGGGACCTTCACCGGCTACAGCACACTGTGCATGGCCAGGGCTCTCCCACCCGGCGGCCGGCTGGTCACGGTGGACATCTCCGAGCGGTGGCCGATGATCGCCGCACCGTACTGGGAACGCGCCGGGGTGGCCGACCGCATCGACGTACGCATCGGTGCCGCAGGGGAGGTCCTGGCCGACCTGGAGCGCGAACTCGGACCGGGCGCGGTGGACCTGGTGTTCATCGACGCCGACAAGGCGGGCTATCCGGGCTACTACGAGGCCGCGCTGCGACTGGTCCGCCGGGGCGGGCTGGTCGTCCTCGACAACACGGTGTTCTTCGGCCGGGTGCTCGACGAGGAACACCAGGACCGGGACACCGCCACCATCCGGGAGTTGAACGTCTCGCTGCTCGCCGACGACCGGGTCGACCTGGCGATGCTGTCCTTCGCCGACGGTCTCACCCTGGCGGTGAAGCGCTGAACCGACCCGACCCGCCCGCCGCGCCCTGACAGGCGGCCCACGGCCCGGCCGCCGAGGCGGCACCTGCCTCCTAGGACGATTTGGAGGGTGTGCCCCGGTCGCCCGCACCGCAGGAGTAGGGCCCGGCCGCCGGGCACCGACCCGGCCCGGCGGCCGGGCCCGTCAGCTCCGGTCGCCGGTCCAGGCCGCTTCGAGGATCGCGGTCAGGCTGGCGGTGTCGGTGGGCCCCGGATGGTTCTGGATCAGGCGGGTGACGCCGGAGGCCATCTCCGCGAAGCGGGGAAGGTCGGCGCGGGCCACCCCGATGTCCGCCAGGGTGGCCGGGATGCCGATGTCGGCGAGGAGCCCGTGGAGCCAGCTGAGGAACACCTCGGCGGCCTCGGCCGGCGCGGCGTCGGTCACGTCGAGCCCGCACACCCCGGCGAGGGTCGCCAACCGGTCGCCGACGGCGTCGCGGGCCGCGTCCAACGCGTACGGCAGCAGCAGCCCGACGCCCAGGCCGTGCGGCGTGTGCGTGGCCGCGCCGATGGGGTACTGGAGAGCGTGCGGGGCCGCGTTGCCCGCGTGGGAGAAGGCGAGCCCGGCGAGCACCGACCCGTAGGACATGTCCGCCCGCGCCTCGGTGTCGCCGCCGTCCCGCACGGCCCGACGCAGGCTCCGGGCGATCCGCTCCGCGGCCAGCAGCGCGTAGTGGTCGGTGACCTGGTTGCGGCCGAGGAACACCTGCTCCACCGGGTCGCGCGGCCCGTGGGGCCGGGGTCGCGCGGTGTAGCTCTCCACCGCGTGACAGAACGCGTCGATGCCGGAGTGGGCGGTGACGGTCGCCGGGCAGGTGTAGGTGAGTTCGGGGTCGACGATCGCGAAGTCCGGCACGATGTGGACGCTGGACACCCCCACCTTCAGCTCCCGGTCCGGATCGGTCAGCACCGAGACGGGGGTCAGTTCCGAGCCGGTGCCCGACGTCGTCGGGACCGCGACGAGCGGAATCGTCGGCCCCGGCACCCGCGCCTCGCCGTAGAAGTCGCGCGGCGTGCCCCCGTGGCACCGGATGACGCCGACGATCTTGGCGAGGTCGATCACCGTGCCGCCCCCGACGGCGAGGATCACGTCGGCGTCCACCGCGGCGGCGGCCGCGACGGCCCGGTCGACGTCGGCGAGGGGCACGTCGGGATTCGCGTCGGAGAACACCTCGACGACCTCGACCTTCTCCCGTACGGCGGCCACGATCGCGGCCACCCCCGGCTGCCCCAGCAGGGTCCGGTCGGTCACGACGAGGACCCGTGAGCCGTTCTCGGCCACCACCCGGGGGATGTTCTGCGCGACCCCTTCGCCGACGATCAGCTGGCGTGGTCCACGGACTGTCTCAAGCATGGCGGTGCCTCTCCGGAACGGCGGCGATGTGCTGGTCGGACGTCAGCGGCGGGACGGTCACGGCAGGTCGATCGCCGCGTAGGTGACGTCGAGGTACTCGAGGATGCCCTCGTGTGACCCCTCCTTGCCGATGCCGGACTGCTTCACGCCCCCGAACGGGGCCGACGGGTCCGAGATCAGGCCCCGGTTGACGCCGATCATCCCGGTCTGCAGACCCTCGGCGAACCGCAGCGCCCGCTGCAGGTCACGGGTGAAGACGTAGCCGACCAGGCCGTGCTCGGTGTCGTTGGCCTTCGCCATCACCTCGTCGTCGGACGTGAACCCGATGATCGGCGCCACCGGGCCGAAGATCTCCTCCCGCAGCATCCGCGCGTCGTCGGGCACGTCGACCAGGACCGTCGGCGGGTAGAAGTGACCCGGGCCGTCCGGGCGCACCCCGCCCACCAGGACCCGGGCGCCCCGACCGACCGCGTCGGCGACGAGGTCGTCGAGCTTGGCGACCGAGGGCCCGTCGATCAACGCCCCGACGTCCACGCCGTCGTCGAGGCCGCGGCCCACCACCAGCGCGCCCATCCGCTCGGCGAACCGCTTCGTGAACTCCTCGCGTACCGGCTCCTCGACGTAGATCCGGTTGGCCGCGATGCAGGACTCCCCGATGTTGCGCATCTTGGCCACCAGCGCACCGTGCAGCGCGACGTCCAGGTCGGCGTCGGCGCACACGATCAGGGCCGCGTTGCCGCCCAGCTCCATCGAGGTACGCAGCACGTTGTCCGCCGCCTGGCGCAGCAGCACCCGTCCGACCTCGGTCGACCCGGTGAACGACACCTTGCGGGTCCGGGTGTCGGCCAGCAGCGCCGAGACCACCTCACCGGAACGTCTGGTGGTCACCACGTTGACCACACCCGCGGGGACGCCTACCTCCTCCATGATGCGGGCCAGCAACAGCATGGTCAGCGGCGTCTGGGCCGCCGGTTTGGTGACCGTCGTGCAGCCCGCGGCCAACGCCGGGGCGATCTTGCGGGCGCCCATGGCCAACGGGAAGTTCCAGGGCGTCACGAACACGCACGGTCCGACCGGCTTCGGCACGGTGAGGATGCGGTACCCCCCGGCGGGAGCGGTGCTGTAGCGCCCCTCGACCCGTACCGCCTCCTCGGCGAACCACCTGAAGAACTCGGCGCCGTAGGCCACCTCCGCCCGGGCCTCGGCCAGCGGTTGGCCCATTTCGAGGGTGATCAGCCGGGCGACCTCCTCGGACCGGTCGGTCAGGGCCCGGTACGTCGCGGTCAACAGCTCCGACCGTTTCCGTGGCGGGGTCGCCGCCCACGACGCCGCCGCCCCGCTCGCCGCCTCGAGCGCGGCCAGCCCGTCGTCGACGCCGGCGTCCGCCACCTCGGCGACGGTCGTGCCGGTGGCGGGGTCCTCGACGGCGAAGGTGGCGCCGCTCGCGGCGTCCCGCCAGGAGTCGCCGATCCGCAGCCGCCGGTGCTCGGGGGCCAAAACGTCCATCGGGTCACTCATTGCGTCGCCTCCTGTGCTCTTCGTGGTGATGTCCGGCGTTCCGCGACGGGACGGGTCACCGGCCCGTAACCGCAGGCCGGCGCGCCGTCGCCGCCCCGGCTACCGCCCGGCCGCCGACAGCGACAGCCCGGTGCCCGCGTCGAACAGGTGCGCGCGGTCCAGGTCGACCGTCACCCGCAGCCGCTCGCCCGGCGTACCGGTGACGGTGGGTCGGGCCTTGACCTTCAGGATCTCCGTGCCCACCCGCACGTCGACCACCGTCCGGTCACCGAGGGGTTCGAGCCCGTAGAGCTCACCGGGCAACGACGCGTCCCCGCGCCGCTCCACGGACAGGTCCTCCGCACGCAGGCCCAGCATCAGCGCCTGACCGTCCTTGGCCGTGGCCCAGCGGGGCCGGGGCAGCGTCCAGCCTGCCCCGCCGACCAGTTGGTCCCCCTCGGCGTGGCAGGCGAGCAGGCTGATCGGCGGGCTGCCGACGAAGCCTGCGACCCACTGGTTGGCCGGCCGCTCGTACACCTCGGTCGGGGTGCCGACCTGTTGCACCGTGCCCTCCCTGAGGACCGCGACCTGGTCGGCCATGGACAGCGCCTCGACCTGGTCGTTGGTCACGTAGACGAACGTCGCCCCGAGGCTGCGGTGGATGCGGGTCAGCTCGGTGCGCATCTCGACCCGGAGCTTGAGGTCGAGGTTCGTCAACGGCTCGTCCATGAGGAACGCACGGGGGCTGCGGACCAGCGCCCGGGCCAGCGCGACCCGCTGCATCTCTCCACCCGACAACTGCGCGGGACGACGGTGCAGCAGCCGTTCGATGTGCAGCAGGCCCGACATCCGCTCGACGGCCGCGGCGATCTCACCGGCCGAGCGGCGACGCGCCCGCAGCGGCGAGGCGATGTTCTCGTACGCGGTGTGCCGGGGGTAGAGGGCGTAGTTCTGGAACACCATGGCCAGGTCGCGGACGGCCGGGGCGTCGGCGGTCGCGTCCCGGCCGTCCAGGTGCACCGACCCGGCGTCGAGCTTGTCCAGGCCGGCGATCGCCCGCAGGGTCGTCGTCTTGCCCGCACCGGACGGCCCGAGCACGACGAAGAACGCGCCGTCTGGCACATCCAGCGTCACCCCGTCCAGGGCGCGGACCTTGCCGAAGGACTTGCACAGCCCCTTGACCGCAACGGTTCCCATCAGGCCACCAGCTCTTCCGTGCGCACGTCGTAGACCGCCGGGGTCCCGCCGGTGTACCGCAGCCCGACCTTCGCGTCGGCGGCGAACCGTACGGTCGGTGGCATCCGGACCCGGACGTCGCGTCCGCCGCTGTGGTCGACCACGTAGATGATCTCGTCGCCGAGCCACTCGGCCGACACCACGCGGGCCGGCACCGACCGGTCCGCTCCCGGCGCGGTGACCTCCAGCGCCTCCGGCCGCACGCCCGCCACCAGGGGACGGTCGCGGGGCAGGCCCGGCGGTGGCGTGAGGACCAGTCCGCCCTGACCGCGCAGCTTCCCGTCGGCCACCTCCACGTCGATGAGGTTCATCGGCGGGGAGCCGATGAACGCCGCGCAGAACAGGCTCGCCGGACGGTCGTACACCTCAAGCGGGGTCCCGATCTGCTCGACGCGGCCCTTGTTGAGGATGGCGATGCGGTGACCGAGCGACATCGCCTCGACCTGGTCGTGGGTGACGTAGACCATCGTCGCCCCCAGTTCCCCCTGCAGGTGTTTGATCTCGGTGCGCATGTCCGCCCGCAGTTCCGCGTCCAGGTTGGTGAGGGGTTCGTCCATCAGGAAGGCGCGTGGCCGGCGCACCAGGGCGCGGGCGAGCGCGACCCGCTGCTGCTCCCCGCCGGAGAGCTGACGGGGCCGCCGGTCCAGCAGCGGACCGAGCCGCATCAGCCGGGCCGCCTCCTCGACCCGCTCCCGCACCTCGTGCTTGGGCAGTCCCTCGGCCCGCAGCGGGAACGCCAGGTTGTCGCGGGTCTTCAGGTGCGGGTACAGCGCGTAGAACTGGAACACCATGGCGATGTCGCGTTCGGCCGGCGGCAGGTCGTTGACCAGCGTGTCGCCGATGTGGATGTCGCCGCTGGTCTGCCGCTCCAGGCCGGCGATCGCCCGCAACGTGGTCGTCTTGCCGCACCCCGACGGGCCGAGCATCACGAACAGTTCGCCGTCGCCGATGGACAGGTCGACGTGCTCGACGGCGACCGTGCCGTCCGTGTAGCGCTTGTGCAGGGCGCTCACCTCGATGCCCGCCATAAGCGTCGCACCGCCCCGAGCGTCACACCGGCGACGAGGTGCCGGCGTACCAGGTAGGCGAAGACGAGCACCGGCAGGGCGAAGACCACCGAGGCGGCGGCCACCAGACCCCAGTCCACGGTGGTGCCGCCGATCAGGCCGGCGATCGCCGGTGGGGCCGTACGGACCTCGTCGCTGGAGGTGAGGAAGATGGCGAACACGAACTCGTTCCACGAGAAGATGAGCGCGAACACCGCCGTCGCGGCGATGCCGGGCACGAGCAGGGGGAGGGTGAACTTCCAGAACGCCTGCAGGCGGCTGTAGCCGTCGAGCATGGCGGCGTCCTCGTACTCGGCGGGCACCTCGTCGACGAACCCCTTCATCATCCAGATCGTGAACGGGACGTTGAACGCGGCGTAGATGAGGATCAGGCCGAGCTTGGTGTCGATGAGTCCGGCCTGGCGGTACATGAGGAAGATCGGCACCACGACCACCACGGGCGGCATGAACCGGGTGGACAGGATGAAGAACAGCTGGTCCTTCTTGGCCTTCAGGGTGAAGCGGGAGTACGCCCAGGCCGCCGGCACCCCCAGCACGGTGGCCAGCACCGTGGACACCCCGGCGACGACCACCGAGTTGAGGAACGCCACGGACAGGGCCGAGCGGCCGCCGTCGGCGCCGACGAAGAAGTCCCAGCAGTGGGAGAGGGTGACCGTGAAGCCGAAGAACTCGGCCGGCACGGCAGAGACGTCCCGGTTCTCCTTGATGGACGTCTCGATCATCCACAGCACCGGGAAGAGCATCACGACGGCCAGCGCGGTCAGCAGCACGACCTCCAGCACCGCCCGGCCGCGGCCCCGGCGGCGCACGCGGCGTGCGGGGGACGGGCGGTCCGGGGTCGGGCCTGCGGACACGGCCTCGTCGACGGAGACGGCCATCAGCCCTCCTTGAGTTTGTTCAGGTAGCGCAGGTAGAGCTGCGTGAGGACGATGACGACGAGGACCATGAGGATCCCGTACGCCGAGGCGGTGCCGGTGTTGAAGCCCAGGAACGCCACCTTGTAGACGTGGAACGACAACGTCTCGGTGGAGACCCCGGGACCTCCGTTGGTGAGGATGTAGACGAGGTCGAACAGCCGGAACGCCTCGATGGCCCGGAACAGCACGGCGATGAGCAGCAGCGGCCACACCAGCGGAAGGGTGATGGTGCGGAACCGGAACCACTCGGACGCCCGGTCGATCGAGGCGGCCTCGTACAGGTACTTGGGCACGGCGGTGAGGCCGGCGAGGGCGATGAGCATGATGAACGGCGTCCACTGCCAGGTGTCGACCACGATCAGGCTGACCAGCGCGGTCCGCTGCCGGGTGAGCCACTCCACCTGCCCCAGGCCGAGTGAGCCGAGCATGCTGTTGACCACGCCGAACTGCGCGTCGAGCATGAACCGCCAGAACAGCCCCACCACGACCGGCGACAGCATCATCGGCACCAGGAACAGGGTGGTCAGCACGCCCCGCCCGTGGGTGCGCCGGGAGATCAGGTAGGCGATGGAGAAGCCGAGCACGGTCTGCAGGGTGACCGCGCCGACCACGTAGATCAGCGTGGTCAGGGCCCGTTGGTGGACCTGCGCCGACGTCAGGATGGCGGTGTAGTTGCCGAAGCCGACGAACCGGGCGGGCCCCCCTCGGGTGGCCGAGTAGTCGGTGAACGACAGGTACAACGCCCACAGCAGCGGGAACACCGACATGCCGAGCAACAGCAGCAGTGCGGGGGAGATGAAGGCCACGGCGAGGCCGCGGTCGCTGAGCCGGCGGCGGGACCGGCCCGGTGCAGGTGGCGTCGCGGACGCCACCTGCCCGGGGCGGTCGGTCGTCAGCGGGACGGGGTCTTTCACAGCCCGCCGCCGCCCTTGCGGTTGCTGGAGTCGAGCACGCCCTGCTGCTCCCGGGCGATGTCGTCGAGCGCGGCCTTCGGGCTCTTCGCGCCGTTGAGCGCCGCGTTGACGTTCGTGTTCTCGATGTCGACGAGACGCGCGTACTCGGGCACGTTCCACATGTCCCGCATCCGAGGCACCGAGTCGGCGTACACCTGGTTGAACGGTCCGGCGTTGAGGAACTCGGGCGACTGCAGGGCGTCGGTACGCGACGGCACGCCACCGGCCGCGGCCCACTTCTTCTGCACGTCGGCCTGCTCGAACCACCGCATGAAGTTCAGGGCCTCGGCCTGCTGCGCCGAGGGGGAGTAGGCCGACACGTGCATCCCCATCCCGCCGAGCGGGACCAGGTTCGTCTTCTGGGTCGGCAGGGTTGCGAACCCCAGCTTGGAGAGGATCTGCTCCCGGGTGGTGCCGAGCGTCGACTGCTTCGGGTCGAGCAGGCCGCCGCTCGCGGCGATCCAGTTGAACGCGATGCACGCCTTGCCCTGGGCGACCGCCGCGTTCACCTCGTCGATGAACCAGTTGCCGGAGCCCTTGGCGGTCAGCGGCTTCATCTTGTTGACCAGGACGTCCATCGCCTCGTGACCCGCGGTGTCGTTGAGGACGCCGTCGATCTTGCGGCTCTTGGCGTCCCAGAGGTTGCCGCCGTAGACGCCGTTGACCGTGTTGTAGGTGACGGCCGCCGCGTCGGAGCCGTTGGCCTGGTGGAAGGCGAGCCCGCTGACGCCCGGGTTGTCCGCCTGGCACTTCGCGGCGACCGAGATCATCTCGTCCCAGGTCTGCGGGGGCTTGTCGCCGATCAGGTCCTTGCGGTAGATCATCGTCCAGGTGTCGCCGAGCAGCGGCAGCCCGTACAGGCTGGCGTTCTCGTCGCGCTTGCCGGTCTCGGCCTGCGGGAACTGGCCGTACGCCGCCAGCAGGTACGGGTTGTAGGCGTCGACCTCGATGTTCTTCTTGACGAAGTCGGTCAGGTCGAGGATGTTGCCGTTGGTCACGGCCTCGCCGATGTGCTGTGAGTCCAGGATCGCGATGTCGAAGTCGGTCTTGCGTGCGGCGAACTGGGTGAACATCGCGTCGTGCCAGTTCGCGTTCGGCACGGTGTTGACCTTGATGGTCGCGTTCGGCCGTTCCTTCTTGTACTCCGCGTTCGCGAAGTCCTCGAGCGCCTTGGCCGGGGGCCAGTCGAACCAGATGAAGCTGAGGGTCAGCGGGTCCTTGCTGAGCTCGGGGACCGTCGCCGGCGCTTTCGGGGCGCCGGCCTTCGTGCCGTCGTCCCCGCCGTCGCCGCACGCCGCGAGGGTCGTGGCGAGCAGCAGCATGGCGGCCGTCGCCAGCCGTACCTTCCGCCGGGAGACCGATGTTCGACCGATTCGCTTCGGGTGCCGCATGGTGGTACCTGCTTTCTGGGGTGGTGGGGACTTCGAGAGCCTCGCTATGTGCCTCGCCGAGCAGGTGCTTGGTTGTTCAGGCGTGGTGCCGGGCCGGCGCGGGGGCCGCCCCGTGGACCGGTGTCACGGACGCGCCATGACCTGCCGGTTCGTCGTCGTGCCGGTTCGTCGTCGTGCCGTCGGCAGGCACGCCGACCCGTCGGTGACCCGGTGACGGGCCGGGCGGGACGTCGAGCATGCTCATGGGAGCTCCAGTTGATCGAGTGGAGCGCTGGCAGGCGTTACGGCGACGGTGCAGAATGACGGTCGCCCGTCACGTTTCCTATACGATCGGGTGGGGGGCGTCAGCATGTCGCAGCGTCGTAACTGATGTCAACAGGTTCCCGAAGGTGCACGAAAGGACCTCACGTCACGATGGACGACGAAGCGATCAGCGCGCGGGGCCGCACGGCCGCGCCGGGTACGACGTCACCCGCGCGATCGCGCGGCCGGCTCGCCGACGAGGTGTACGACACGCTGCTCGGACAGCTGATGTCGCTACGGATCGAGCCCGGCTCCCGCGTCACGATCGACGTGCTGGCGCGCGAGCTGGGCGTCTCGCAGACGCCGATCCGCGACGCGCTCAACCGGATGGAGGCCGAGGGCCTGGTCGTCCGGGTGCCCCACGCCGGCTACCGCATCCCACCCCAGATCACCCGCCAGCGGTTCGAGGACATGCTGGAGGTCCGTCTGCTCCTGGAACCGGCGGCGGCGCGCAGGTCCGCCGAACGCGCGTCGCTTTCGCAGGTTGCCGGCCTGCGCCGGATGCTGGAGGAGATGGCGGAACTGGAGGGGGGCGTCGGGCCCACCGCCTACGGCGCCTTCGGGCTGCGCGACGCGGCCTTCCACGACCTGGTCGCCCGCAGCGCGGAGAACCAGGTCATCCGGGAGACGCTCGCCCGCCTGCACAGCCACGTGCACCTGTTCCGGCTGCACCACGACACCCAGGTCACCCACCTGGCGATGGCCGAGCACGAGGACGTGGTGGCCGCGATCGCCGCGCGGGACCCCGACGCCGCCGCCTACGCGATGCGCCGGCACATCCTGCGCTCCGGCGAGCGCTTCCGTCGGCTGTTCGACGAGATCAAGGACGGCGACGCGTTGACCGTGCGGTCTTGACGGGCGGGCGGGGCGAAGGAATGCTAGCTCAATCGGATCGGATTGGATCGCGTCCACCTCACCGCCACCACCATTGCGAGGAGAAGCAGATGCCCCGAGCGCTGCTCCTGACCGGCGACGCTGCCGAGGAACTCGACACGATGTACCCCTACTACCGCGTCCAGGAGGGCGGCTGGGAGGTCGACGTCGCGTCCCGCACGCGACGTGACGTGCAACTGGTCATCCACGAGTTCGACCCGAACTCCGACGCCTACGTGGAGAAGAACGGCCGCAAGCTGCCGGTCGACGTGCCCTGGGCCGAGGTCGACGTCGAACGCTACGACGCCCTGATCATCCCCGGGGGACGCGCGCCCGAGTGGATCCGGGTCGACGCCGACGTCAGGCGCATCACCGAGCACTTCTTCGCGCGCAACCTCCCCGTCGCCCTGGTCTGTCACGGCGCTCAGGTCCCGGCGGTCTACGGCCTGCTCAAGGGCCGCAAGACGGCGTGTTTCCCGCCCATCACCGGCGACATGGAGAACGCCGGCGCGACGGTCATCGACGCGCCCGACGTCGTCGACGGCAACCTCGTCTCCTGCCGGGGCTGGCCCGACATGCCGCAGTTCGGCCGGGCCATGATGGAACTCTTCGCGAAGTCCGTCGACGCCGCCTCGGCCTGAGCGCACCCGGCCCGTGCCGATGACGACCACGCGGACGGTCACCGTCGACGGCTCTCCCGTCCACGTCCTCGACAGCGGCACCGGGCCGGCGGTGCTGATGCTGCACGGCTCCGGACCCGGCACCACCGGGTCCGGAGCCTGGGCGGCGACGGCGCAGGCGCTGGGCCCGTCCTGGCGGGTGCTGGCCCCCGACCACGCGGGGTTCGGCCGTACCCCCGTCCCGGCGGGCTCCCGGGGCGGCCTGCGCCTGTGGACCCGGCAGGCCGCGGGCCTGATGGACGCGCTCGGCATCGGGGACTACGCCGTGGTGGGCCACTCCATGGGCGGGGCCGTGGCGCTGGCCCTGGCGGCCGAGCACCCCGGCCGGGTCACCCGGGTCGTGGCGGTCTCGACGATGGGTGCCCCCGGGGCGCCGCTGTCGGCCGACCTCGACGCGCTCTGGGCCGCCCCCGCCGGCCCGGCCGGGGCACGGGACATGCTGAGCCGGCTCTTCCTCGACCAGGCGCTCGTGACCGATGCTGCGGTCGCCGCCCGCGCGGACGCGATGCTGGCGGGGGCCGCCGCGTACGCGTCGTTGTTCCCGCCGCCCCGGCAGCGATGGGTCGACGACCTGACCCTCCCGGCGCGGACGCTGGCCGCGATCCGCGCGCCCGTGCTGCTGGTGCACGGCGTCGACGACCGGGTGACCCCGCTCGACCCGGCGACCCGGCCGCTGCTCGAGCACCTGGCCGACGTCCGGCTGCACGTGTTCGGCAGGTGCGGGCACGTGCCGGCGGTCGAGCACCCGCACGAGTTCCGGCACCTGCTGTCAGGTTTCCTCCGCCCGGAGCACCGTCCCTGACCGGGGGGTGGCGCGGTCCGGCCGGCACCGCGACCGTGCCGCCCCCCCGGGTGCGGTCGGCCGGTGCGCCGGGTGCCGCCCTGACCTGCCATGATCGCTCGGTGCGGTGATTGACAGTCGATCGACGCACTGCTATCAGTAAATAGACCTTACTGATTGCTGCGGTGCCCGCCCGGGCGCACGTCGCGTCCGGGCACCGACCGGCCGGCGCCCCGCCGCCCCATCCCCGAGGAACGCCATGGTGCGCAGAAGAACAGTCGCCTACGCCGTGGGCACCCTGCTGGCCGGCATCGCGTCGGTCGGCTACGGCCTGCCGTCGGCCAGCGCCGCGACCGCCGGCCCGATCACCGGTCTGGCCGGCAAGTGCGTCGACGTGGCCGGCGCCAACCCGGCCAACGGCACCGCCGTGCAGCTCTACGACTGCAACGGCACCGCCGCCCAGACCTGGACGGTGGGCAACAGCGACAGCTCGATCCGCGCGCTCGGCAAGTGCCTCGACGTCACCGCCGCGTCGACCACCAACGGCGCCAAGATCCAGCTGTACGACTGCAACGGCACCGGCGCCCAGAAGTGGACCACCGCAAGCGGTGGCGCCCTGGTCAACCCCGCCTCGGGCAAGTGCCTCGACGTGACCGACCGGAGCACCGCCAACGGCACCCGACTGCAGATCTGGACCTGTGGCGGCACCACCAACCAGCAGTGGACCCTGCCCGGTGGCGGCACCCCCACCCCGACCGCCACCGCCCCGGCCGGCACCAACCTCGACGACCCGGCGAAGAAGGACGTCGCCATGCAGCTCGTCTCGGCGGCCGAGAACTCCTCGCTCGACTGGCGCGCCCAGTTCTCCTACATCGAGGACATCGGCGACGGCCGGGGCTACACCGCCGGCATCATCGGTTTCTGCTCCGGCACCGGCGACATGCTCGAACTGGTCCAGGCGTACACGAACACCAAGCCCGGCAACGTGCTGGCCGGATACCTGCCCGCGCTGCGCGCCGTCAACGGCACCGCCTCGCACGCCGGCCTCGACCCCAACTACCCCCGGGACTGGCGCACCGCCGCCAACGACCAGGTGTTCCGGGCCGCGCAGGAATCCGAGCGGGACCGGGTCTACTTCACCCCGTCGGTGCGGGACGGGAAGAACGACGGGGTCCGGGCACTCGGCCAGTTCGCCTACTACGACGCGGCGGTCATGCACGGGTACGAGGGCATGCGCCAGATCCGCAGCCGCGCCCTGCTCCGGGCGAAGCCCCCGGCGCAGGGCGGCAACGAGCGGACCTGGCTCAGCGCGTTCCTCGACGAGCGGGTCGTCGAGATGAAGAAGGAGGAGGCCCACTCGGACACCTCCCGGGTCGACACCGCCCAGCGGGTGTTCCTCGACAACGGCAACTTCGACCTGAACACGCCACTGGTGTTCGCCGTCTACGGCGACCAGTTCCGCATCGGCTGACCCCACCGCCGGGGCAGCCACGCTGCCCCGGCGGGATGGCGGCCCCGTTCAGGGTGCCCAGGGGGTCGTGACGTTCCAGGTGCTGTCCGCGGCCCACAGGACGGGTGAGTTCCACGCCTCGCCGCCCGTGCCGTTGCTCAGCCACACCTCCGAGGCGTAGTGCCGCAGGTACCTGCCACGGAAGTTGTACGACTCCAACGAGACCCCGCTCCCGCCGACGCCGACCCGGGCACACCAGGTGGCGTCCGCGCGCAGCAGCGCCGAACCGTCGTTCGGGGAGTTGCGTACCCGCGACTCCTGGTGGCGCAGGAACTGCCCGGGGAAGTTGACCGACTCGAACGAGTAGCACGCCGGATCGGCCAGCCCGGCCCGGACCGTGTACGTCGCGTCGTTCCTGAGCAGCGCCGAGCTGTCCGCGTTCACCACCTCGGTGTAGGCGAGGCTGTCCCGGTGCCGCAGGAACCGGTCGGTGTACCCGGGGGTCGTCACCTGCAACGACCGGCGGGTGTTCAGCGGCAACGCCACCGGCGCCGAGCTGCCGACGGACCGTGACGCGGTGATCAGGGCCAGGTTGGCGGCCCTCACCCGGGCCTGGTCCATCTTGACCACCTGCCGGTCGTAGGTGAGGAATCCGTTCAGCTCACCCTCCTGGTCGGTGATCTCGGTGTAGACCGAGGTGCTCAGCCCCTTGCCGAGCATGAGGTTCTGCGTGCCCTGCACGAGGCCGATATAGCGGTCGGTCAGCGCGGTGGAGTTCGGTTGCCACTCGTAGGCGAAGAAGCTGCCCTTCGGGCTCCACTCGTGCCCGGGTACGTGCAGGCCGAGGCCGCCGAACTCGCCGAGCACGGCGATCCGGCTGCTCGACGGCACCGGCGAGTCCGGTCCCAGGTAGACGTGCCAGTCGTCGATGTCGCCGACGCCGGGGTCGCCCAGCGACTGGCAGCAGTTGTGGCCGCTGTGCGCGTTGACCAACCGGGTCGGGTCCTGGGCCTTGACGGCCTGGGCGACCCGGCGGGTGTCGGCCAGCGCCCGTTCCCCCCACCCCTCGTTGTAGACGGTCCAGGTGACGACGGCCGGCGAGCTGCGGTGCTCGTCGACGATCTCGCGGGCCTCGGCTTCGAGCTGCGCCTGCTGCGCGTCGGTGGCGTCGATGTCCTGCGCGGTCAGCGACGGGACGTCCTGCCACACCAGCAGGCCGAGCCGGTCGGCGTGGTAGAACCAGCGCTGCGGTTCGACCTTGATGTGCTTGCGCACCATGTTGAAGCCCAGGTCCTTGTGCTTCTGCAGGTCGAATGCCAGCGCGGCGTCGGTGGGCGCGGTGTAGAGCCCGTCCGGCCAGAACCCCTGGTCGAGCGTGCCGACCTGGAAGACGAACTGGCCGTTGAGCTTGGGCCGCAGGACGCCGTTGACGACGCCGGTGCTGATCTCGCGCATGCCGAAGTAGTGGGTGGTGCGGTCCACCTGGACGCCCGCGGCATTACGCAGGGTGACGCGTAGCTGGTAGAGGAACGGGGTATCGGGCGACCAACGGCGGGCGTTCGGCACGGGCACCGTGAACTCGGTGAAACCGCCGGTGGCGAAGCCGACCACGGTGGTGCCGTCGAGCGCTTCGGCCAGGACGCTGTGCCCGCTGACGTCGCCCCGGGTGAGAACCCGGACGCGCAGGGTGTTGTCGGCCAGGCGCGGCGAGAGGTCGGCCCGGCTGATCGAGGCGGTCGGCACCGGTTCCAGCCACACCGTCTGCCAGATGCCCGAGCTGGGGGTGTAGAAGATCCCGCCGGGCTGCTTGGTCTGCTTGCCGATCGGCGGCAGGCTGCCGTTCTGCCGGCTGTCCGTCGGGTCCCACACCTTCACCACGATCTCGTTCGCGCCGCCCCGCAACTGGGCGGTGACGTCGAAGCTGAAGGCGTCGTAGCCGCCGGTGTGCCCACCGACGGCCACGCCGTTGACCCAGACGGTGCTCTGCCAGTCGACGGCGCCGAAGTGCAGCAGCACCCGACGTCCGTTCCAACTCCCGGGCACCGTCACGACCCGCCGGTAGAACAGGTAGTTGCGGGTGTCGCCGGCGGCGCGCTGCACCCCGGACAGGGCGCTCTCCACCGGGAACGGCACGTTGATCCGCTCGGGCAGGTCGGTGCCGAACGTCGGGGCGTCGTCGGTGGCGGACTGGCGCAACTGCCACTCGCCGTTGAGGGTGAGCCAGTCCGCCCGGGTCATCTGGGGTCGCGGGTACTCCGGCAGGGGCGTGCCGTCGAGCGCCTGGGCGGTCCAGGGGGTGGTCAGCGGCGGGTTCTTGGCCGGTGCGGCGTGCGCCGGGCCGGCCGGCGCGGTGAGCAGTCCGGCGACCAGGGTGAGGACGAGCAGGAGGGGTGCGGCGAGGCGGACGGGATCGGGACGTGTCATGCCGTCTCCATCGGACGTGCCGCCGGGGCCGGGCTGCGCCGCCGGCGGCTGGCAGTGGGGGTGTGGGGCGGCGGGTCAGGTCACGTCCGGCCCGACGGGTCGGGCGCGGACGTCGGGGGATCTCCGGGGCGATCGGTGGCGGTCGTCATGAGGTGCCTGCTGGCCGCCCCACGGTATCGGACCCTGGGGGACAAAGGGACCGCATACGGACCGGGCGCAGCCCGGCGGGCGACCCTCCCGCCGGTACGATGCCAGGCATGGGGTGGGGGACCGCGACGAGCACGGCGACGGTGTCGCCGGCCACCGCGTGCCGGGTCCCGACCGCATCCCGCCTGGCCCG
Source organism: Micromonospora sp. (assembly GCF_048594385.1). Taxonomy (NCBI): domain Bacteria; kingdom Bacillati; phylum Actinomycetota; class Actinomycetes; order Micromonosporales; family Micromonosporaceae; genus Micromonospora; species Micromonospora sp. Next base: position 31,858 of record NZ_JBMDWU010000422.1, read on the forward strand.
GGTACCGCTCCACGCCGTCGCCGACCGGCACCGGCCCGGCCGGGGCCGTCCGACCCGGTGAGCCCCGGCGGCACCGACGCGAGCCTGCTGGCACTGGCGGTGGGCCTCGTCGTCGCGGTCTCGCTCATCGCGGTGATCACGGTGGTCCTGCGCCGTCGAGGTGACCGCCGGGACCTGCCGGGCACCCAGGTCCGCGACCTGGAGGCGCGGGTCGTCGCCGCCGCGTCCCCGGACGCGGACACCCGAGCGTGGGCCGCGGCCACCCGGATCGCCGCCGCCCGCAGTCACGAAGCCGCCTCCCCTGACCGCGCCCCCGGCCCTGTCGACCCGCCGGCCGCCGGCACGCCTGCTGCGGACGCCATGTCAGCCGGCGCGGAAACCCCGGACGGTACGGCGGGGGACCGGCCGGTCCAGGACCCCACCGCCCCGCCGACCGGGTGGCCGTCGACGGCCGGAGGCGACAGCGACGCGATGGCTGACGCGTTCGCCTGGCTCCGGATCGCGGCCCTCGTGGAAGCCGGCCAGCGTGAGCAGGCCGTCGAGCTGCTCGGTGCCACCATGGCCATTTCGGTGGACGAGGCGGAACTGCTGGTCGACGGCCTGGACGGCGCGGGTGACCGCCACACCGGGGGTACGCGGTGGCGCGACTGATCCATCTGAACGGGCCGCCGGGCATCGGAAAGTCCACCCTCTCGGCGCGCTACGCCGACCGCCACCCCGGCACCCTGAATCTCGACGTCGACGCGCTGCACCGCCTCGTCGGCGGATGGCGCGACGAGGAGTTCGACACCTGGCCCGTCGTGTGGTCCCTGGTGCGGGCGATGGTGACGGTCCGGTTGGCCGGCGGAGGTGACGTCGTCCTGCCGCAGTACCTCGCGACGGTCGACGAGATCGACGGTCTCGCGGCGCTCGCACGCGGGCAGGGGGCGGGTTTCCACGAGGTCGTCCTGGTCGACGAGCGGGAGACCGCGATCGAGCGGTTCCACCGCCGCGCCCGCGACACCGACGACGAGTGGGTCCACCACCACCGTCAGCTCATCGCGCGCGCCGACGGATCGGCCGTGCTCGGCACCATGTACGACGACCTGATGCGGGTGGTCCGCCTACGCCCCGGGGCGGTGCTGGTGCCCAGCACGGCGGGGGCGGTGCAGGCCACCTACGACCTGCTGGTGGGC
>NZ_JBMDWU010000423.1:0-9258 GCF_048594385.1 Micromonospora sp.
GGCCCCCCCCGCCCCGCCCCCGGGGGGCGGGCCACCGGGGGGTGGGGGGGGTGGGGGGGGCCCTGCCCCCCCCCCCCCCGCACGGACTGCTTCCCCGGCTGCGCGGTGGTCAGCTTCCGGTGCAGGTGGCGGTGGCGCCGCTGCCGGTCCCGGTGCCCTGGAACCCGAAGCTGGTGCCCTGTCCGGCACCGAGCCGTCCGTTGTAGCTCTGGTTGGTGACGGTGATGGTGCCGCTGGTGCCGGTGGCGACCCCGTTCCACACCGAGCTGACCGCTGCGCCGCCCGGCAGGGTCAGGGTGACCCGCCAGCCGGTGAGCGCGGCGGACCCGGCGGTGACGCTGACGTTGGCGACGAACCCGCCGTTCCACTGGTCCTGCACGGCGTAGACGGCGGTGCAGCCGGCGCCGCCGGGCGGGGGAGTGGTGGGCGGGGGCGTCGTCGGCGGAGGCGTCGTCGGTGGCGGGGTGGTGGGCGGTGGGGTCGTCGGCGGGGGAGTGGTCGGCGGTGGGGTGGTGGGGGGTGGGCCGTCGAGCGTCAGGTTCTTCTGCTGGACGGTCCACTGGGTGCGGCACAGCCCGCAGTTCGCGCCGACGAAGTTGCCGCCGGCGGTGGTGTCGCCCTTGAGCCGCCACTTGAGGTAGAGCACCGCGACCCGGCCGAACTCGCCGCCGTTGGGCTGGTCGTAGGTGCCGCCGTGCCCGACGTTCAGGTTGCCCATGAAGGCCGGCAGCCCGGCGGGCAGCTTGCCCCAGTCGTCCATGGCGTTGGGGTAGGCGATGTCGCTGGGCCCGCCGACGAAGTAGGCGATCGGTTTGGTGAGCCGCCGGAGCTGGTAGTCGTCGGCGTCGTTGAGCAGACCGCTGCTGAAGATGCCGGTGGTGGTCACCCGGGGGTCGTTGGAGACCGCGTACGCCTCCAGGCCGCCGCAGGAGAAGCCCGCGACCGCGACCTTGCCGGTGTCGATCCGGTTGTAGTACTTGCTGCCCTGGCGGGAGTTCTCCGCCACCGCCCAGTCGATGGACTGGGTGAGCATCTGCGAGTTGGTGGAGCCGGAGGCGTTCGGGCCGCCGTTGGCGATGGCCAGGAAGCCGTGCGAGGCGATCTCACGCAGGAAGTTGCCCTGCGAGAGGCCGTTGGCCGAGCAACCGCCGTTGCCCCACACGAAGATGGGCAGGCGCTCGGTCGGCAGCGTCTGGGGCCGGAAGATGGTGTGGTTGGGCAGGCTGGTCGAGGTCTCGTAGTCGGCGGGGTAGGGCCCCGAGCCGCCGACTGCGGCATCGGCCGGCGTCGCGCCGAGTGCCATCAGCACGGCGGCTGCCGGCACGAGCGCGGCGGTCAGGCCCGCGTAGAGCTTCGATCTCCTTGGCATGCACCCTCCTGCGGGTGTCGGCGGTGGCACCCCTGCGGTGGCGGGTCTGCCGCCGGGCCCGACCAGGGTGGTCAGCACCGGCGACGGGGCGGGCCGACGTGGACGCGTCGACCGCCCGGCCGCAGTCCCCACAGGCGGTCGCGGTATGCAGTTACTATCACCGGGGCAACGAAAAGTGTCAATGCGTTGCCCGCTCGGCGGGTCCGGTGCGATGTCCGTGCGGAGGCGGTCAGCCGGTGCCGCGCGGGTCGCCGGCCGGTTCCGGCCGGTCGCCCGGCGCGTCGAAGTGGGTGATCCACCGGGCGGCGTCCGGCCAGTGCGCAGCGGTCACCTCGACCAGCCGGGCCCGGGCGAGCGCGCCGAGCCGGGCGTGGACGTCGAGGAAGGTCTCCCGGGCCTGACCACGGGGCCAGGGCTGTGGCAGCAGGTGCGCGGGCAGATCCGGGTCGGTGTCGGCGAACCGACGCCAGGCGTCCATCGCGGAGGTGCGCGCCACCAGCGCGGTGGCCGGGTCGACCAGGCCCCGACGGGCCGCCGCCCGCACCGGCGCGAACCGCGCGACGAAGGCCGTGTAGCCGGCTGCCAGCCCGGTCAGGTCGTACGCGGCGGCCGGGCCGTGCGGTCCGGCCTCCTCGTCGAACCGGACGTGCAGCACCGACCAGCGGGCCCCCGCGACGGGTTGCAGCAGCGACTCCAGTTCCGCCCGGACCGGTGTGGCATGGACGCCCGGCCGGATCCACACGCTGTCGTAGAGGCCCACGAAGCCGTGGGCGGTCAACGCCCGGCGTACCGCGTGCCGGTACGCCCGGCCGGAGCCGGGGATCGAGAAGGAGACCAGCACCCAGTCGCCGGTCCAGTGCGGCGGCTGTGCGCCGAAGGTCAGGAAGTGCCGCATCCGGGAGCGGTGCCGGGCGATCGCCGCGGGCGTGAGGTGGTAGACCGGCGGCCGGGTGTCGCCCCGGGTGGCGATGAGACCCCGCTTGACCAGCCGGGACAGTGCGGCACGGGCACTGGGCTCGGTGACCCCGAACTCCCGCAGCATCGCGATAACCGCCGCCGACGGCAGGTCGGCGTCCGCGGAGTCGAGGTACTCGCCGAGCACGGTGGCCAGCAGGTGCTGTGGGCTCGACCCGTGCTGGGCCCGGGGGGTGCGGACGTCGGGGGCTGGCTGTTCGGCGGTCACCCCGTCAGATTCTCGCACCACCGTACGGTCGACGCCGCCGACCGGTCCGCCCGTGGGGCCGCCGGGCCGCCCGTCGGCGGGACGTCCCCGGTGGCCCACGGCGGTTCGGTCAGTGGCCCATGACCAGGTCCATCACCTCGCTACGCAGCTTGCCGAAGAGCGGCTCCTGCTTGGTGAGGATCTGGTCGCGGTCGCGGGGCAGCGGCACGTCCACGGTCGCCTTCACCGTCGACGGGCCCTTGCTGAGCACCACCACCCGGTCGGAGAGGTAGACCGCCTCGTCGATGTCGTGGGTGATGAACAGGACCGACTTGTTCCACTCCCGCCACACCCGCAGGGTGAGGTCCTCCAGGCTGATCCGGGTCTGCGCGTCGACCGAGGCGAACGGCTCGTCCATCAGCAGGATCTTCGGCTTGTTGATCAGCGCGCGGGCGATGGCGACCCGCTGCTGCATGCCGCCGGAGAGCTGCCACGGGTACTTGCCGATCACCGAACGGGGCAGCCCGACGGCCTCCAGCAGGCTGTCCACCGCGCTGCTCACGGTGGCCCGGCTCGCCCCGGTACGGCGCAGCGGCAGCCCGATGTTGCGCTCGACGGTGAGCCACGGGAACAGCGAGCGGCTGTAGTCCTGGAACACGATCGCCATGTCCTCCGACGGGCCGTCGCCGATGGTCTCGCCGAACGAGCGGACCTCGCCGGTGCTCGGCCGCATCAGCCCCGAGATGCAGTTGAGCAGTGTGGTCTTGCCGCTGCCCGAGGGCCCGACGATGGACACGAACTCGCCCGCGTGCACCTGCAGGTCGACCTGTTCGATCGCCAGGTGGTCGACCCCGTTCGTCGTGTACGTCTTGGACAGTCCCGCCACGACCAGCGCGGCCGAGGTGTGCTCCGGGTCGCTCATGCCGATCTCCCTACCGTCGGTCGCCCGCGGAGCGCCCACCGCTCGTACAGGCCGAAGAGTGCGTTGAACAGGATGCCGATCGCGCACGCCATCACCACCCCGGCGAACATCCGGGGGGTGTCGAACTTCTGCTGCTGGAGCAGGATCTGGTAGCCGACCCCCGAGGTGGAGGCGTACAGCTCGGAGCTGACCATCAGGACCACCGCGATGCCCAGGCTGACCCGCGCGCCGGCCAGGATGCGCGGCAGCGCCGCCGGGAGCACGACGAACCGGAAACGGTCCACCCGCCGCAGCCCGATCGCGCGGGCGCTGTTGAGGGCCAGCCGGTCGACGTTGGTCACCCCGTCCATCGTGTTGAACACGACCGGCCAGATCGAGCCGAACGCGATGACGAAGATGGGCATCCGGTCGTTGATCCCGAGCAGCACGATCGCGATCGGGATGAGCACCACCGCCGGGGTGGCGACGCCGAGGCGCACCACCGGCGCGCACAGCCACTCCAGGCGTCGGCTGCGGCCCAGCGCCACGCCGACCACGGTGCCCACCGACACCGCCAGGGCGTAGCCGACGAGCAAGCGGAACATGCTCGCGCCGACGTCCGCGACGAACGCGTCGGAGGCGAACAGCCGGTGCGCCGGCCCGCTCCACCACAGGTCGACGAACGCGCCGGCGACCCGGCTGGGCGGCGGGGTGAACGACGAGTCCCGCCAGCGCAGCAGCACCTCGGCCACGAGCACCAGGGCGAGCACGAGCCACGTGTAGGACACCACTCGGATGAGGAACCTGCGCACTGTCTACTCCTGCCCGGACGGACGCCAGCGGATGACGCGTCGCTCGGTGAGCTGGGCGGCGATGTTGAGCACCATGCCGGTGATGCTGACCGCGAGCACCCCGGCGTAGACCGCGTCGGCCCGCTGCGCCTCCTGGTAGCTGACGAGCACCGTGCCGACGCCGGTGGTGGCCCCGAGCAGTTCGGCGCTGAGGGTCACCACGAACGCGATGCCGGTGGCGATCCGGATACCGGTCACCACGTACGGCAGGGTGGTCGGCAGCAGCACCCGGCGCATCGTCTCCACCCGGCCGAACTTCAGCGCCTGGGCCACCCGCAGCGCCAGCGGTTCGACGCTGCGTACCCCGTAGATGGTGTTGACCAGGAGGATCCAGAAGACCGAGAAGGTCACCACCGAGATCTTCATCTGCGGGCCCAGCCCGATCAGGACGATCGCCGCCGGGATCAGCGTCACCACCGGCATCGCCCGCCCGATGTCGATCACCAGGGAGCTGGCCCGGGCCAGCGGTTCGAGGTAGCCGATCAGCAGGCCCAGCGGGATGCTGATGACCACCGCGAGGCCGAGGCTGACCGCCCAGGTGGCGAGCGTGTCGAGGTACTCCCGGACGAAGTCGGCGTCCCCGAGCAGGCTCGCGAACGCCCGCCCGACGGCGACCGGGCCGGGCAGCCCGGAGGCGGGCACCACCCCGGCTGCGGCGACGGCGGCCCAGCCGGCGACCAGCAGGCCGAGACCCGCCGCGCCCCAGATCACCGGCTGGCCGCGCCGCAACGCGGTGCGGACGGCGCCCATCAAGCCGACTCGTGGACGAGGCCGGAGGTGTCGACCTTGGTGCTGATCGCGCCGAACTCGTGCGCGAGGTCGGCCATCTTCTGCAGCGCCGCGCGGTCCACCTCGCTGGACAGCTCCTCGAACTGGCTGGCCCGGATCGCCTCGACGGTCGTCTTGCCGAAGTCGGCCGCCATCTGCTGCCACTCCGCCTCGTTGGCCGGGTCCTTGATCTGGCGCAGCGACTCGTCCATGGCGGCCCGGAACTTCGCGATCTTGTCGGCGTTGGCGGCGACGAACTTCTCCGAGGCGACGTAGTCGGCGTAGTTGATCCGCCCCTGCACGTCGGCGTACGGCTCGCCGAGCCAGACCGCGCCGCCCTCGCGGACCAGGGTCTGGCCGATCGCCCCGCTGGCGTTGATCGCGTCGACCGCGCCGCCCTTCAACGAGGTGGCCATCTGCGCGCTCGGGATGTTCACGTACTTGATCTTCTTGTCGTCGCAGCCGGCCTTGCGGACGGCGGCGCTGGTGTAGACCTGGCCGGGACCGTTGAGTTCGGTGACGCCGACGGTCCTGCCCACCAGGTCGCAGTAGGTCTTCGCGCCGCTCTTCGTACCGGCGAAGACGCCCCGGCTGCGGGTCGGGTCGGGTGGGGTGGGGTTGAAGTACGCACCCATGACGATCTTGACCTTGACCCCCTGCGAGGCGGCGACGATGGCCCCCCAGCCGCCGGAGAAGGCCAGGTCGACCTGGCCGGAGTCGGCCGCGGCGACGGCGGACGAGGCGGACGCGAGGGTGACCGGCTCCACGGCGATGCCGTGCTTGGCGAAGAGGCCCTTCTTCAGCGCCCAGACCAGGGTGATCTCGTTGGGGAAGCCGATCTGGGTGACCTTCAGCGGCTCGCCGAGCGAGGCGTCGGCGGGGGCGCCCGATCCACCGTCGGAGAAGCAGCCGGACAGGGCGAGCGCGCTGACGGCGACCAGCGCGACGCCCAGCCGTCCGCGCCGCAGCGGTCCACCGTGCCGACGGCGGTGCGGGGCGCGGTCGTGCTCGTGACGGGGTCCGTCGGCGGCCCGATCTCCCGGTGTGCGCGCCTTCGAGTCCACAAAGAAGAAAGCCATGGGGGTGTCCTCCAGTGAGTTGACAGGCATCCCGAGGGTGTGTGCGCCTCGGCCGGCGCGGACACCAACGCCGCGGACGCCGCAGGTGGGGCCGGCGGTGATCCGCGATCGCTGACGGGGCCTGATGGGGGATGAGGAGGGTGCGGCGGTACCCGACCGGTGTCGCCGATCGGACGTGGTGGGTGACGCGGGCCGGTGTCGCCAGGACTTCACGGCAGGCGGCGGGATGACCGGCGCCTCGGTCACGGGCACGAGGAAGGGTGGCGGCCGTGCCGACGGTGGAGCTGCGTTGACGGGTGCCGAAATACTCTATGCGAGACGGCATCTTGTCAAGCGATCCACGAGGCATCTAGTCCGCGTTCGCGCACCTCGCGGCCGGTGTGGTGCCGTCGCGGCGACCGTGGCGTGGGGTTGACAGCACCTGCATGATGGGTAAATCTATCGCTATCCGAGATGGCGTCTCTCTTTTTGATACAGACTGCCCCGGCCGACGACCCGCACGAGCATCACCGCGATCCGGGCGCAGGAAACTGGCGAACGAACAGCGAGGTTCAGCCGTGACCAACCAGCAGGACGTGGACGTGACGATCACCGGTCGGGCCGTGCCGGGATCCGACCGGATTCTCACCCCGGAGGCGGTGGCCTTCCTCGCCGGACTGCACCGCCGCTTCGGGGCCCGACGCGACGAACTCATCGCGCTGCGCGTCGCCCGACAGGCCGAACTGGACGCCGGGGCCGTGCTCGACTTCCTCCCCGAGACCGCGCACGTGCGCGACGCGGACTGGCGGGTCGCACCCCCGGCCCCCGGCCTGGTGGACCGTCGCGTCGAGATCACCGGCCCCACCGACCGCAAGATGACGATCAACGCGCTGAACTCCGGCGCCAAGGTCTGGCTCGCCGACTTCGAGGACGCCATCACCCCCACCTGGGAGAACGTCATCTCAGGTCAGGTCAACCTCGTCGACGCGCTGGACCGCACCATCGACTTCGGCACCCCCGACGGCAGGTCCTACGCCCTCGGCGACGACCCCGCGACCATCGTCGTACGGCCCCGGGGATGGCATCTGGACGAGAAGCACCTGCACGTCGACGGGCAACCGGTGGCCGGCGCGCTCGTCGACTTCGGGCTCTACTTCTTCCACTGCGCCCGGCGGCAGCTCGACGCCGGCCGGGGCCCCTACTTCTACCTGCCCAAACTGGAGAGCCACCGGGAAGCTCGACTGTGGAACGACATCTTCGTCTGGGCCCAGCGTGAATGCGGCATCGCGCAGGGCACCATCCGGGCCACCGTGCTGATCGAGACGATCCCGGCCGCGTTCGAGATGGACGAGATCCTCTACGAGCTGCGGGAGCACTCGGCCGGGCTGAACGCCGGCCGGTGGGACTACCTGTTCAGCATCATCAAGAAGCACCGCAACCGGGGCACCGACTTCGTCCTGCCCGACCGCAACTCGGTCACCATGACCGCGCCGTTCATGCAGGCGTACTGCGAACTGCTGGTGCGGACCTGCCACCGGCGCGGCGCCCACGCCATCGGCGGCATGGCGGCCTTCATTCCCAGCCGCCGCGACGACCAGGTCAACGCCACCGCCCTGGCCAAGGTCCGCGAGGACAAGACCCGCGAGGCGACGATCGGGTTCGACGGGTCGTGGGTGGCGCACCCGGACCTCGTCCCGCTGTGCCGGGAGGTCTTCGACGGCTTCCTGGCCGACGCGCCGCACCAGCTCGACCGCACCCGCGACGACGTCACGGTCGACGCCGCCGCGCTGCTCGACGTCCGGTCGGCCGGCGGGCAGGTCACCGAGGCCGGCCTGCGCAACAACGTCAGCGCCGCCCTGCAGTACCTCGCGGCCTGGCTCGGCGGCCTGGGCGCGGTCGCGATCTTCAACCTGATGGAGGACGCCGCCACCGCCGAGATCGCCCGCTCCCAGGTGTGGCAGTGGGTGCACAACGACGTCGTCCTGGCTGACGGGCGGCCGGTCACCCGGGACCTGGTCGAGCAGGTGATCGACGAGGAGACCGCCACGATCGCCGCCGCCCGGGGACCGGCGTTCGACGCCGCCGGCTACGCCGCCGCCCGGGACCTCCTCGTCGAGGTGAGCCTGGCCGACGAGTTCGTCGAGTTCCTCACCCTGCCCGCCTACGCGCGGATGTCCTGAACAGTCATCGAGGAAAGGATCTGATGTGGTCGAGATCGTGGGTGGCCCCGCGGCATGGCGGGGGCCGGACATCGTGGACAGTCCGGAATGGAAGATCGAACTGACCGACGCGCACGTCGCCGAACTCATGGCCGCCCTGGCGGCGGTGGACCGGCCCGACGTCGGCCTGCGGGACGTCACGAAGGAGAACTTCGTGCTGCCCACGCTCGCCCCGGTGCTCGCGGGCGTGGTCGACGAACTGGTCGACGGTCGCGGCTTCGTGCTGGTGCGCGGGGTGCCGGTCGAGCGGCTGAGCGAACGGCAGGCCGAGCTGATGTACTGGGGCATCGGGCTGCACGTGGGCATCCCGATCCACCAGAAGACCGAGGACGACCTGCTCATCCACATCCGGGACCAGGGCGTCGACCGCAACGACCCGCTGGTGCGCGGCTTCCAGACCAGCGCCCGGCTCGACTACCACGCCGACTCCTCCGACGTGGTGGCGCTGCTGTGCATCCGCCCCGCCATGTCCGGCGGGGTCAGCACGATCGTCAGCGCGGTCGCGGTCCACGACGAGATCGTCCGCCGCCGACCCGACCTGGCCGAGGTGCTGTACGCCGACTGGTGGCACGACCGCCGCTCGGGTAACGGCCCGGAGAGCTTCTTCCAGTGCCCGATCTTCGGCCGCAACGACGACGGCAAGCTGTTCGCGCACTACGGCCGCGCGTACATCGAGTCGGCACCCCGGGGCGAGGGCGTGCCCGACCTGACCCCCGCCCAGATCGAGGCGATGGACCTGCTCGACGAACTCGACAACTCCGACGGGTTCGTGCTCAACATGAACTTCGCCCCCGGCGACATCCAGTTCCTCAACAACTACACCATCATGCACGCGCGCACCGACTACCAGGACCACCCGGAGCCGGAACGCAAGCGGGACCTGATCCGGCTGTGGCTGGTCATCGACCGTGACCTCGGTCTGCCGCCGGC
>NZ_JBMDWU010000424.1:0-8059 GCF_048594385.1 Micromonospora sp.
ACCCCCGCCCGCTTCGGCGGGCCCGCCCGCTTCGGCGAGGTGATCAAGAGGTTTGCGTCGCCGGGAAGCGCTCTCCGTGACGCAAGCCTCTTGATCACCGGGGCCAGGGCCGGGGCCGGGGCCGGGGGCGAGGCGGGGGAGGGCGGCTGGGCGGGGAGTGTGGGTGAGGAGGCGGGTGAGGGTGGTGCGGGCGGCGGACAGGGAGACCTGTTGGCCGATGATGGCCCGTAGCGCCATCTCGAAACCGTCCACCGCCCGGGGCACCCGCACGCCGGGTTCGGCGACGACTATCCCCGCCAGGGCCGGATCGGCGGCCAGCGTCTGGTCGACCGCCTCCGGATCGGCGTCCAGGTCGAACAGGCGACGGCAGCGGGCCACCGCCGGGGCCAGGTCCCGCAGGTCGGCCAGGCGCAACGTCGCCACGACGTACCCGGTCGTCGGCGTCAGCGCGATCTGCGCCGGGCCGTGCGGCAGCCGCAACCCCCGGCGGTACGTCCCGTCGCGCACCTCCTCCAGCCCGGGCAGCGTCCGGGCGGCCAGGAACCCCAGCAGGGCGGCGGCATGCAGCGGCGGCCGGTACGCCAGCCGCAGCGTGATCGTGCCCGCCCCGCCAGGCGTCGGCGGGCCGCCCCGTCCGGTACGCAACTGCGACGGCACCGTCCCGTACACCTGGCGGACGGTGTCGTTGAACTGCCGTACGCTGCCGAACCCGGCCGCGAACGCCACCTCCGCGAGGCCCAGCCCGGTCGTCTCGATCAGCGTCCGGGCGGTCTGGGCGCGTTGGGCCCGCGCCAGCGCCAGTGGCCCGGCACCCAGTTCCGCCCGGAGCATCCGGTGCAGGTGCCGTTGCGTGTAGCCCAGCCGGGCGGCCAACCCGGGTACGCCGTCCCGGTCGACCACCCCGTCGGCGATGAGCCGCATGGCGCGACCCACCACGTCGGCGCGGACGTCCCACTGCGGTGAGCCGGGCGCGGCGTCCGGCCGGCACCGGCGGCAGGCCCGCAGGCCGGCCCCCTGCGCGGCGGCTGCCGACGGGAAGAAACGGACGTTACGCCGCTTCGGCGTGATCGCCGGGCAGGACGGCCGGCAGTAGATCCCGGTCGACGTGACGCCCGTGTAGAACCAGCCGTCGAACCGCTGGTCACGGCTGTCCACGGCGCGGTAGCACCGTTCGAAGTCCAACTCCACGCCACCGATCATGCCCGCAGCTCACCGGCGGTGGCTCGCGGGAATCGGACCTGAGCGTGCGGGCGGCGGTGACCTCCCCACCCCGGCCGTCCCGGGGTGGGGAGGTGGTGCTCAGCGCGCGGGAACGGGGCCGGTCGCGGGCCCCCGGTCGACGGGCGGTGCGCTGCGGGCGGGCGCCGGTGCGGTGACCGGCCCGGTGCGCGGTCCGTCGACGCGTGGCGCGGGCGACGCCGGAACGGGCGGTGCGGGTACGGCGGTCGTCGCCGGAGCGGGCGACGCGGGGATGGCGGGCGGTGCCGGAGTGGACGGCGCAGGCGACGCGGGCACGGCCGTCGGGGCCGGCTTGCCCGGCGATGCGGGAATGGTGCTCCGGGCCGGTGCCGGCGCGCCGCGGCCGGTCCGGACACCCTGGTCGACGGGGGGTTCGGTCACCGCTGCCGGGACGGGGGCGGCGGGCGGCCCGCTCGGCGTCGAGGCCGGTGCGGCGGGCGGGGCGTCCCCGCCACCGCTGGCGGCCATCGCCAGCGGGGTGGCGATCAGCATGGCGGCGAGGACCCCCGCCGCGCTCATCGTGATCGTGACGCGGCGGCGGGACCGGGCCCGGCGTTCCGCCCGGTTCAGGTGGTCGTGCACTGTCGGTGCCTCCTCGGCGAGGTCGGAGAGGGTGGCGCGGATGAGGTTCTCAAGGGGCGTGGTCACCGCCGTACCTCCAGCAGTTCGATGTCCGGCAGGAGTTGCCGCAGCCGGGCCACGGCCCGGTGGGTGCGGCTGCGCACGGTGCCGACCGAGCAGCCGAGCGCGGCGGCCACCTGGGTCTCGGTCAGGTCCTCGTAGTAGCGCAGGACCACGACCGTGCGCTGGGCCGCCGGCAGCGCGCGCAGCGCGGCCCGCATCGCCAGCCGTACGTCGGTGCCGCCGAAGAGGTCCGGTCCGGCCCGGTCGTCGACGCCGGTGAGCAGCGTCTCCCGGTACCGGCGCAGCCGCCGCCACCAGCTGACCTGCTCCCGGTACATGACCGTGCGCAGGTAGCCCTCCGGGTCGGTATGGCGCAGGTCACGCCACCTCGGAATGGTCTTGGCCAGCGCCGACTGGAACAGGTCCTCGGCGGCGTGCCGGTCCCCGGTGAGCAGGTACGCGACCCGCATCAGGGCCGGTGCCCGGCTGGCCACGAACTCGGCCAGCCGGGCCCGATCGTCCTCGTCCACCCACCCTCCCCGTCGTTGTCTGTCACCGATACAGACGCCCCAGCTCACCCCGCCTATCCCGGTCGCCGGGATCAGTTTCCGGCTCGGAAAGTGTCGGTAGTGGTCGGTAGCGTCCCGGCACCAACTCCAGAAAGGGTGCGGCGATGGCGAGCGTGACCGGGCGGGGCGACCCTCGGTCAGGGCGGGGGCGGCTGGACGACGCCGCCGCGCAGGGCCTCTACGACCGGATGCGGGTGGTCGCGCCGGCCGCCTTCGGCGCGATCGAGCGGGACCGGGCCGACGATCCGGCACGGCCGTTCGCCGACACCGCCTGCGGCCGGCTCGTCGGCTCCCTCGACGCGGCCGGCCTGCGGGCGCTGGGCATGTGGGCGCACCACTGGTGCATGCGGTTCTACGACGACGACACCCGGGTCGGCCGACGGCTGGTCCGGGAGATCGCCGGCCGCCGGGCACTGGGCTGGACGGCCGACGAGGTGCGCTGGATGCTCGGCGAGTCGGAGCGGGCCGGCCCGAGCGCCCGGGACCGGCTCACCCTGCCGCTCGCGGCGGCCGGCGAGCTGCCCGGGGTGGCCGACGGCGGGGCGGGCTGGCGACTCGCCGGGTGACCCCGGTCGGCGGGCCGGGGGACGGCGGTGGCGCAGGATGGCAGCGGAGCCAGCCGCAGAAAGGACAAGCATGCCCGCTATCGAGCCGACGATCGTCGCCACCAGCATGGGTTTCGCCAGCCGCAACCGGGGCCCGTGGGACGCCGCCCCCGGGCCGGTCTTCGACCTGATGGCCGGGCTGGCGCAGGCCGACGAGCCGCGGATCTGCTACCTCAACCAGGCCGTCGGCGACCAGCCCACCGCGCTGACGGTCTTCCACGGCGCGTTCGCCGGCACCCGCTACCGCCCCTCGCACCTGGCGCTGTTCCCGATGCCCAACGTCGAGGACGTCCGGGCACACCTGCTCGGCCAGGACATCATCTGGGTCGGCGGCGGCAGCGTGGCCAACCTGTGCGCGGTGTGGCGGGTGCACGGGCTGCCGGAGATCCTGCGGGAGTGCTGGGAGGCCGGGGTGGTGCTCGGCGGGGTCTCCGCCGGTTCGATCTGCTGGCACGTCGGTGGCCCCACCGACAGCTACGGCCGGGAGTTGCGCGCCTACAACGACGGCCTGGGCTGGCTGCCGTACGGCAACGGGGTGCACTACGACAGCGAGGCGCAGCGCCGGCCGCTGCTGCACCGGCTGGTCGCCGACGGCACGCTGCCGGCCAGCCACTGCACCGACGACGGGGTGGGGCTGGTCTACCGGGGCACCCGGCTGGCCGAGGCGGTCGCCGACCGGGCCGGGGTGGCCGCGTACGAGGTGGTGGCGGACGGTGCCGGTGGGGTGCGGGAGACCCGGATCGAACCCCGGTTGCTCACCGCCTGAGCTGTCCCGGCGGTGCCGACGGGGTCGCCTGCCGGGTGACGGCGTAAGCTGGCCCGTCGTGAGTCTCACCATCGGCATCGTCGGCCTGCCCAACGTCGGCAAGAGCACCCTGTTCAACGCGTTGACCAAGAACGACGTGCTCGCGGCGAACTACCCGTTCGCCACGATCGAGCCCAACGTCGGGGTGGTGGGGCTGCCGGACGCGCGGCTCGACAAGCTCGCCGAGATCTTCTCGTCGCAGAAGGTGCTGCCCGCGCCGGTGTCGTTCGTCGACATCGCCGGCCTGGTCCGGGGGGCCTCGAAGGGGCAGGGCCGGGGCAACGCGTTCCTGGCGAACATCCGGGACGCCTCGGCCATCTGCCAGGTGGTGCGGGCCTTCTCCGACCCGAACGTGGTGCACGTCGACGGCAAGGTCTCGCCCGCCGACGACATCGAGACGATCAACACGGAGCTGATCCTCGCCGACCTGCAGACCCTGGAGAAGGCGCTGCCCCGGCTGGAGAAGGAGGCCAAGCTCCGCAAGGACCGGGCCGCCGCCGTGACCGCCGCGAAGCAGGCCGTCGAGGTGCTCGACGGCGGCACCACCCTGTACGCCGGGGCCGCCGCCGCCAAGATCGAGTTGGAGCACCTGCGGGAGCTGCACCTGCTCACCACGAAGCCGTTCCTCTACGTCTTCAACGTCGACGAGGCCGAACTGGGCAACGCCGTCTTCCTCGACGAGCTGCGCGCTCTGGTGGCCCCCGCCGAGGCCGTCTTCATGGACGCCAAGATCGAATCCGAGCTGGTGGACCTGCCCGAGGAGGAGGCCCGCGAGCTGCTGGAGTCGATCGGGCAGTCCGAGCCGGGGCTGGACCAGCTCGTCCGGGTCGGCTTCCGCACGCTCGGGCTCCAGACGTACCTCACGGCGGGGCCGAAGGAGGCGCGGGCCTGGACCGTGCCGGTCGGCGCGACCGCCCCGGAGGCCGCCGGGGTGATCCACAGCGACTTCCAGCGCGGCTTCATCAAGGCCGAGGTGGTCTCCTACGACGACCTGGTCGCGGCCGGTTCGATGGCGGCGGCGAAGGCCGCCGGCAAGGTCCGGATCGAGGGCAAGGAGTACGTCATGCAGGACGGCGACGTGGTGGAGTTCCGGTTCAACGTGTAGCTCCGGTCCACCGTCTGCCCGGCTGAATCGCGTTGTCGGGCCGGTCGACCGGTCCTACGGTGATCCGGTGACGATCCGAGACGCCGAGGACGGCGACTGGCCGGCGATCTACCCCTTCTTCAGCGAGATCGTGGCGCAGGGCCACTCGTACGCGTTTCCCGGGAACCTGTCCCTGGAACAGGCCCGCGGGTGGTGGATGGAATCGCCTCCGGGGCGCACCGTCGTCGCGGTGGACGGACCGACCGTTCTCGGCAGCGCGAAGATGGGTCCGAACCGGCCCGGTCGCGGCGCACACGTGGCAACGGCCAGTTTCATGGTCGACCCACGGCATTCCGGCCGCGGCGTCGGTCGCGCCCTCGGCGAGCACGTCGTCAGCTGGGCGCGTGCCGCCGGCTACCGGAGCATCCAGTTCAACGCGGTCGTCGAGTCGAACGAGGTCGCGGTCCGGCTGTGGCGTTCGCTGGGTTTCGAAGTGCTCGCCACCGTCCCCGAGGCGTTCGACCACCCCGAGCACGGCCTGGTGGGGCTGCACGTGATGTTCCTGGATCTGAGCGCTCCCGACCAACCGTCACGGTGTTCGGCGACGGCGATGCGGGCCGTCCTGCACCAGCCGTCGCCGCGGGGCTCCCGCACGCAGCTCGGCTGGCCCGGACTGCGCTGCGCCGCGTTGACGGAGTGCGACGGCGACGTCGGTGCGTTCGTGCGCGTCGGCACCGAACCGGTGCTCATCCAGAACGACCCGAGCTACGCGGACGCGGTGCTCGCCGACGGGCACGACTTCCTCTTCCAGGTCGACGAGGAGGGGTGGCCGGTGGCAGGCGAACTGGACGACGCCCGGGGTGAGCCGCGCGTCACCCCGTCGCGGGCAGCGGGCCGGGGCGGTGCTGGCCTACCGTGACGGCGTGGCGTTGCGACTGGAACCGATGACCGACGAGCAGTACCTCCGCTACCGGGACCACGCCGAGGAGGACTACGCGCGCAACATCGTCGCCTCCGGGGCGATGCCGCTGCCGGAGGCGCGGGAGAAGGCCCGGCAGGACTTCCAGGGTCTGCTGCCCGACGGCCTGGCCACCGAGGGGCACCGGCTGTGGACGGCGTACGACGGCGACGCCGAGGTCGGTCGGCTCTGGCTGCACCTGGAGCAGAAGTCCGACGGCCTGCACGCCTTCGGCTACGACTTAGCGGTGCGCGAGGAGCTGCGCCGCCAGGGCCACGGCCGGGCGATCATCGAGGCCGCCGAGCGGTTGTGCCGGGAGTTGGGGGTGGTCGCCATCGGGCTGAACGTCTTCGGCTTCAACACCGGCGCACGGGCGCTCTACGAGCAGATGGGCTTCGAGGCCACCGCCATCCGCATGATCAAACGGCTGTAGTACGCCGGCACACCCCGGGGTCGGGACGGTACGCCCCGACCCCGGCCGGTCCACCCCTCAGCGGCGGTAGACCGAGATGTGCGACGTGCTGGTGTCGTCGAACGGGTGCCGGTGCCAGTCGGCGTACCGCTCGACGAGCCGCAGGCCGGCCCGGTGGGCCAGCTCGTCGATCTGCTCCGGCCAGCAGTAGCGCATCGCGAAGGGTTCCAGGTGCACGCCGTCGCGGTCGAAGGTGATGGTCTGCCGGACGAAGGTCTGCGCCGCCCGGTCGTACTGGTGCAGCCGGATGGTGGCCGAGTCCTCGGTCACCGACCGCATCTGCACCTGTTCGTCCCGGTCGAAGGTGGCCGGGTCGGGCACGAACGCCTCGACGACGAACTCGCCGCCGGGGGCCAGCACCCGGGCCACGTTGCGGAGGCAGTCCTGCTGCCGCTCGGCACGGACCAGGTTGAACAGGGTGTTGAACACCAGGTAGACCAGCCGGTACGGGCCTGTCACCGGCACGTCGGCCATGTCGCCGACGGTCACCGACATGCCGTCGCCGCCGGGCTTGGCGCGCAGCTTCGCCACCATCTCCGGTGACGCCTCCACCCCGTCGACGGGTACGCCCCGGGCG
Source organism: Micromonospora sp. (assembly GCF_048594385.1). Lineage (NCBI taxonomy): Bacteria > Bacillati > Actinomycetota > Actinomycetes > Micromonosporales > Micromonosporaceae > Micromonospora > Micromonospora sp. The sequence continues at coordinate 6,934 of NZ_JBMDWU010000424.1, forward strand.
GCGAGCGGCAACGCCACCCGACCCGTCCCGACGGCGAGTTCGAGCACCCGCCCGTCGCCGGCCCGCTCGGCGAGGAAGTCCACCGCCGGGCCCGGGTCGGGGTTGCCGGGGCTGTCGTACCTGTCGGCCCACATCCTGCCGAAGTGGCCCGGATCATCGAACACCGACATCAGCGACCCCCGTACGGGGTGCCGGCCGGTCTGGTGTCACCGGCGCATGGTCGCGCCGTCACTGCCGTGGTGGTGCTGGTGGTCACGAAGCCTCGATTCCCGCTGCTCGTCGATGGTGGGCGCCTGGGTGGACCTCGTGGCGTACGACATGTCGTCTGCTCCCTCCGGTCGGCTTCGTCCCCAGCCAAGCAGCGGGCCGGTCAGCGGGGCAACCCGGTTTCCCGGCGGGTCAGGTCGAGCGTCCAGTGCCGGGTGCGGATGACCCGGTCGTTGAACTCGACGTCCTCCTCGCCGAGCAGGCTGAACCCGAGCGCCCGGCAGATCGCGTTCGACGGCCCGTTGGTGACCGCCGGGAAGGCGTGCACGGTGTCCGCCCGCCCCTCGGTGCGGGCCTGGTCGAGCAGCGCCCGGACGGCACGTTTGGCCAGGCCCCGGCCCTGGAACTCGGGCAGCACCATCCAGCCGATCTCGGTGACCGCCTCGTCGTCCGGCCCGCGCCAGAGGGTGACGGTGCCGGCGACCGCGTCGTCCACCACGATCATCTTGATCAGCGCGACGCCGTCGGCGGCGAGTCGGGCGTCCCGGCGGACCTGCCGGGCCACGTGGGCGGCCGGCAGCGGTCCGCCGAGTTCGGCCATCATCGCCGGGTCGCAGCGCATCCGCTGGTACGCCTCGACGTCGGTGGCCAGCACGTCACGCAGGAACACGCCGCACCCGCTCCCGCCGGCCACTGTGGAGACCCGTCCGCATGCGCCCGAGTATTCCAAAGGCCGACCCGCCGCGGGGGTCAGGCGGGGCGGGCCGGGGCGAGGGACCGGGCCAGCCGGGCGAGGCCGTCATCGCCGTGACCGGCGGCGATCGCCTGCTCGACGACCGACCGGGCGGCGCGCAACACCCCGGAGTCGATCCCGTGGGCGTCGGTGGTCGCGATGACGTGGCCGAGGCCCGCGCCGGCC
>NZ_JBMDWU010000425.1:0-6700 GCF_048594385.1 Micromonospora sp.
GCGCGGGTGGTGCGTCGGGCGCTCGGCTCAGCCGAGGCCGCCCTTGATGGCGCCGATCAGCTCACCGTTGCCGGTGTCGCCGGAGAGTTCCCAGAAGAACGCGCCGCCGAGGCCCTGGTTCTTCGCGTAGGTCATCTTGCCGCCGATGGTGGCCGGCGTGTCGTAGCTCCACCAGTTGCTGCCGCACTTGGCGTACGCCGTGCCGGCGATCGTGCCGGTGGCCGGGCAGGTGTTCTTCAGCACCTTGTAGTCCTCGATGCCCGCCTCGTAGGTGCCGGGGGCCGCGCCGGTGGCGGTGCCACCCGGGGCGGCCTGGGTCACCCCGGTCCAGCCGCGACCGTAGAAGCCGATGCCGAGCAGCAGCTTGCTGGCCGGTACGCCCTTGGACTTGAGCTTCTGGATCGCCGCGTCGGAGTTGAAGCCCTGCTGCGGAATCCCGGTGTACGAGGTGAGCGGCGAGTGCGGGGCGGTGGGACCCTGGGCGTTGAACGCGCCGAAGTAGTCGTACGTCATCGGCATCAGCCAGTTGAGGTTGCCCACCGCACCGGCGTAGTCGGTGGCGTCGATCTTGCCGCCGTTGCTGCCGTCGGCCGTGATCGCGGCCGTGACCAGGGCCGACGAGCCGAACTTGGCCCGCAGCGCGGAGATCACGTTCTTGAACGCGTTCGGGCCGCTGCTGTCGCAGCTCAGACCGCAGGCGTTGGGGTACTCCCAGTCGACGTCGATGCCGTCGAAGACGTCCGCCCAGCGCGGGTCCTCGACCAGGTTGTAGCAGCTCTCGGCGAACGCGGCCGGGTTCTGCGCGGCCTGGGTGAAGCCACCCGACCAGGTCCAGCCGCCGAAGGACCAGATCACCTTGAGGTGCGGGTACATCTTCTTGAGCTTGCGCAGCTGGTTGAAGCTGCCGCGCAGCGGCTGGTCCCAGGTGTCGGCGACGCCGTCCACGCTGTCGGCCGCGGTGTACGCCTTGTCGTAGTCGGCGTAGCTGTCCCCGATCGTGCACCGGCCGCCGGTGGTGTTGCCGAAGGCGTACAGGATGTGGGTGAGCTTGGCGGCGGAGCCGCTGGTGGCGATGTTCTTCACGTGGTAGTTGCGGCCGTAGACGCCCCACTCGGCGAAGTAGCCGACGACCTTCTTGTCCCCGCTGGGCGGCGGGGTGGTGGGCGGCGGGGTCGTCGGGGGCGGGGTCGTCGGCGGGGCGGTGGTGGGTGGCGGGGTCGTCGGCGGCTTCGTGGTGGGCGGCGGGGTGCCGCCGCCGCACGACGCGCCGTTGATCGTGCAGTTCAGCGGCGCCTTGTACGGCCCGGTGCCGTTGTAGCCCCAGCTGAAGCTGGCCCCCGGGGCGAGCGGCCCGGCCCAGCTCTTCTTCACCGCCACGTAGTGGTTGCCGCTGCTGGTGACGTCGGCGTCCCAGAAGCTGCTGATGGTGGTGCCGGACGGCAGGTCGAACTCGATACGCCAGGTGCTGACGCTGGCGCTGGAGCCGTTGGCCACGGTGACCCGCCCTTCGTGGCCGGTCCCCCAGTCCTGGGCCGAGGCGAATGTCGCGGTGACGCTTCCGGCGCCGAACGCCGAGGTCACCGGTACCGCCGCCACGGTCAGCGCCATGACGGCGCCGGCCCAGAGGGCGCGGCGGAGCGATCTCTTCATGAGGCGCCTCCTCAAACAGTTAGGAAACTTTCCAAATCGATGGGGAGACGCTACTCACACCGTCATCACTTCGTCAAGATGCGCATCCGTCGATTCATCACCGACCCGGAGCGGGAGGGACGGCTCGACCGACTGCGCACCCCCACCCACCCCACCCCCTGATCAGATTGCCGAAATGCAGACGACACGCTGGAGAGAGTGCTTCAAATCGCAATGTGATCTTGAAGCTCCACGGCAGGCTTCCGAGGTGCGGGCCGTCACCCCCGCCAGCCCCGACCCAGCCCATCCGGCCTCCATCCCCCGGACGGCACGGTTGGCGGCCCAGGGCGGGGGGTGGCCCAGGGCGACGGCGGCCCGAGGCGGGGGCGGCCCAGGGGACGGCCCGGGGGCGGCTTGGGCGACGTGCACCACGCGTAGCCTCAGGGGATGACCGTCTTCGACATCGAGATCGACGCGCTGACCGGCGGACCCGTGGGTCTGGCCGACTACCGGGGTCGGGCGCTACTGGTGGTCAACGTGGCCTCCCGCTGCGGCCTCACCCCGCAGTACGCCGGCCTCCAGGAGTTGGCCGCCGAGTACGCCGACCGGGGCCTGGTGGTGCTCGGCGTACCGTGCAACCAGTTCGCCGGGCAGGAACCCGGCACGGCCGCCGAGATCGGCGAGTTCTGCCAGGTCAACTATCGCGTCACCTTTCCGCTGACCGAGAAGGTCGACGTCAACGGCCCGGCCCGCCACCCCCTGTACGCGGCGCTGGTCGACACCCCCGACGCCGAGGGGCACACCGGCGACGTCCGGTGGAACTTCGAGAAGTTCCTGGTCGCCCCGGACGGCACGGTCGCCGCCCGGTTCGCGCCGACGGTCACGCCGGACGCGGCCGAGCTGCGCGCCGCCGTCTAGAAGGTGCTCCCCGCCTGACGGCGCGCCCCCTCCGGCGCCGGGCACCGTCCCGAGGGAGGGTGCCCGGCTGAGCCACCCTCGGCCGGTGCGCCCCACCCGCCGCGCCCCGCCCACGACGTGGACCGCCCCGCCACCACCCACGCCACGTGATCCCCCACCGATCACGACACCCCACCCGGCCCGCACGGGCTGTCAGGGACCGGGGACCGGGCTGCGAGTCGTCAACGTCATCGGCTCGAAAGCACCCGCAACGACACCGGCAGGTGGGCCGGCGTCCGGCACTCGACCGGGCAGCCCACCCACGCTCGGAACCCGGCGCACCTGCGTCCGGGGAGCAGCCCGCAACAGGGACACCTGCGGACCCGACCCGGCCGGACAGCAGGCCGCAGACCCGCCCGACGGTCGTGACCGCGCCGACCCGGGCGGGGCGACGCGGTCACGGTGGAGCCGGCGGGACGCGGTTCAGGTCAGCCGGCGGCGGACCGGAAGACCGGGTAGTAGCCGCCGGACTGGCCGGCCGCCGTCGGGTGGTACGAGACGCCGAGGTTGGCGAAGTTCAACGCGTGCAGCCACTTCTCGCCGTAGCTGCACAGCTGGTGACCGACGAAGATGGACCGTACGTCGGCGAACGTGAAGCCGGCCGAGGTGGCGGCGGTGCGGGTGATGTCGTCGATCAGGTTGATGCCTTCGTTGATCTTCGCGCGGGAGTTCGCGCTGAGCCCCACGCAGACCGTGCCGAGCTGGTAGAAGACCGGGTAGCCGACGACCACCACCCGGGCCGACGGGGCGCGGGTCTTGATCCCGTTGTAGACGGTGGCGAGCTTGGCGGGCAGTTCCGCGCGGGCCTTGTTCTCGGCGGCCTGCACGGCCGCGACGCACTGGGTCTCCCCCTGCAGCACGCAGGTCGACATGATCGTGGTGAACCCGACGTCGTTGCCGCCGATGGTGACGCTGACCAGGGTGGTGGTCGAGGTCAGCGCGGAGAGCTGGTTGTTGACCACGTCGGTGGTGGTCGCGCCGGAGCAGGCCACCGACTTGTACGACGCCGGCTTGATGTTGGTGTTGTACAACGCCGGGTACGCGTTGGTGCTGCGCTGACAGGATCCGCTCTCGGAGGTGTAACTGCCGGCGCCGACACCGGAGGCGTACGAGTCGCCGAGGGCCACGTACCGGTCGGTGGGGGCGGCCTGGACGGGCACCGCCGCGCCGAGGGTCACGCCGATGGACGCCGCGAGACTCACGGCGAGGGTCACGAGTCGGGATCTCCGCACGTCGCACTCCTGGGGGTGAGGAAGTGGTGGTGGGAGATAGATATCACTCAATCACGTGTTTACGGAAGATTATCGATGGGCAACAGGGGTGACTAGGGGTTCACCGACGCGCGACGTCCCCGACGCGCGGCCGACCCGTCCGGCCGACGTGGACGGTCGACATCCACCCGCATAACCCGTCGATCAGGTCGGGAATACGCATCCAACCAGGACGGTTGGTCACCGGCATGACAACTGTGGGACTCATCGGCAGCGGCAACATCGGCAGCACCCTGGCCCGGCTGGCGGTCACCGCCGGCCACGACGTGGTGCTCAGTAACTCGCGCGGTCCGGAGACGCTCAAGGACCTGGTCGACGAGCTGGGCATACGGGCCCGGGCGGCCACCCCGGACGAGGCGGCGGCAGCGGGTGACCTGGTGGTGGTCACCATCCCGCTGCGGGCCTACCGGGACGTGCCGGCCGCGCCGCTCGCCGGCAAGACCGTCATCGACACCAACAACTACTACCCGGAGCGCGACGGCAGCTTCCCGGAGCTGGACGACGAGTCGACCACCACCAGCGAACTGCTCCAGCGGCACCTGCCGGAGTCGCGGGTGGTCAAGGCATTCAACAACATCTACTTCAAGCACCTGCTCGCCCTGGCCCGCCCGGCCGGGGCCGCCGACCTCACCTCGCTGCCGGTCGCCGGGGACGACGAGGCTGCCAAGGCCGAGGTCACCGCGTTCATCGACTCCGTCGGGTACGACGCGGTCGACGTGGGGCCGCTGGCCGAGGGCTGGCGGTTCCAGCGGGACACCACCGCGTACGGCGTCTTCTACACGGCCGACCCGGCGGCGGGCTTCGAGCAGCCGGGCCTGCCGACCGACGCGCAGCGGCTGCGGGCCGCCCTGGCCGCCGCCCGCCGCTACGCCGACGCCTGACCGACGCCCCACCGCGCCGGGCGGGACGGCAGCCGTGAGGCCCGTCCCGCCCGGCGGGCGGGACGCCGTGCTCATCGAGGAGCCTGCCACTCGTCGGCCAGTACCGCCCACACCTCCATGTCCACCCGGCCGGCCGGCCCCCGGGCGACCTGACGCAGCGTGCCCTCGTGCCGCATGCCGAGCCGCCGGGCCACCGCGATGCTGCGGACGTTGCCGACGCTGGTCCGCCACTCGACGCGGTGGATGCCGCGTTCCCGGATCGCCCAGTCCACGATCCGGGTCGCCGCCCGGGTGACCAGTCCCCGGCCCTCGGCGGCCGGCTCCAGCCAGCAGCCGGCCTCGGCCACCCCGGTCGCGGTGCTGAACGACACGAACAGCACCCCGCCGACCAGGGTGCCGTCGAGCCAGATCCCCCAGATGCCCCCGGCGTCGTCGGCCCACTTGTCGGCGGAACGACGCAGCACCCGGCGGGCCGACTCCAGGTCGGTGGCCACGAAGGACGCACCCACCCACGGGGCGATGTGTTCCCGGGCCCGGTCCAGGTGGGCCAGGAACTCCTCGGCCTGCCACGGTGAGAGCGGGCGGAGCTCGGCGTCCCCGGTCAACGGCAGCGCGAACATCGTTTCAGTTCCTCCGGTGTGCGACGGGCAGGCTCAGCCGCAGCGTCGGCCCGATGGTGGGCACGAACCCCAGCGACCGGTAGAGCGGTTCCCCCTGGGGCGAGGCCCGCAGGTCGATCTTGCCGACCCCGCGCTGCCGGTACCAGTCGAGCAACGCCTCCAGGCAGGCCCGGGAGTAGCCGCGCCGACGGTGCACCGGCTCGGTGACCACGTTGAACACGTACCCGGTCAGGCCGTCGGGGTTGCCGGGGCCGCCGAGGCGCTGCTCGATGGTCCCGGTCGCGCAGGCCGCCAGGGCACCGGGCCGGTCGGGGGCGTCGACGACGAAGACCGCCATCAGGTCGGCCGGCTCGGCCAGCCGCCGGTGCAGCACCTCCCGGGCCGCCTGCTGCCAGGGCCCCGGTGCGGGGGCCATCTGGTCGATGTCGGCCAGCATCACCCCACGCAGGCGGACGATCTCACCGGCGTCGGCGACCACGGCCCGTCGAACGTTGATCACGAACGGACGGTACCGGATGGCGGGCACCGGCCTCCGGACCGCACCACGGTGATCGGGAACGACGGGTACACGACGATCGACCAACTTGCGGCCGGGTCCCGTCCACGGGACGCTGGGGGTCGGTACCGACACCACCTCCGGAGGCGAGATGCCCCAGCTCCGTACCGCGCCGCGCCGGCTGCTCGCCGCCGCCGGCACGCTCCTGCTCGGCACCGCACTGGCCCCGCTCGGCGGCACGCCGGCCGGGGCGGCGGCCGGCGACGTCGGCTACGTCCGGCTCGCCCACCTCTCCCCCGACACCCCGGCCGTGGACGTCTACCTCTCCGCCCCGGGCGCGGCGACGCCGCAGGTCTTCCCCGCCGTCGGCTACGGCGTCGTATCCCGCTACCTGCCGCTGGCCGTCGGCCGGTACGCGGTGGCGATGCGGCAGGCCGGCGCCCCGGCCAGCGAGCCACCGGTGCTCACCACCGAGGTGGCCCTGCGCGCGGGCGAGGCGTACACGGTGGCCGGGGTGGGCCGCTACGCCGACCTCGGCCTGCGGGTGCTCGCCGACGACCTGAGCGCCCCGGCGGCCGGCCGGGCGAAGGTGCGGGTCGTCCAGGCGTCCGTACGCGCCCCGGTGGTCGACGTGGCCGCCGACGACGGGCCGACCATCGCCGACGCCGTCCGGTTCGCCACCACCACCGACTACCGGCAGGTCGAGCCGGGACGTTGGCGGCTGCGCCTCGGTGGCGGCGGCGGGCCGGGCACCGACGTCGAGGTGACCCTCACCGGGGGACGGGTCTACTCGCTGCTGGTGCTCGACGGCAAGCGGGGCGGGTTGACCGTCGAGCTGCGCGAGGA
>NZ_JBMDWU010000426.1:0-19114 GCF_048594385.1 Micromonospora sp.
AGCGCCGGCAGCACGGTCAGCGAGCCGGTCACCGCGACGGCGACCACCAGGATCGAGCCGACGGCGAGGGAGGAGAAGACCACGTCGTCGGCGAGCATCAGGCCGGCCATCGAGATGATCACCGCGAAGCCGGAGACGACCACGGCGTGCCCGGACGTCTCGGCGGCGATCTCCACCGCGTCCAACCCGGACCGGCCCTTGGCCCGTTCCTCGCGTTCCCGTCGGACGTAGAACAGCGAGTAGTCCACCCCGACGGCCATCCCGATCAGCAGGATCACGCTGGAGGTGGTGTCCGTGGCGGGCACCAGGTGGGAGGCGAGGGTGGACAGCCCCATCGCGGCGGCCACCGAGGAGAGTGCCAGCAGCACCGGCACCCCGGCGGCGATCAGCGCGCCGAACGCGACGATCAGGATGGCCAGGGTGACCGGCAGGCTGAGCAGCTCGGCCCGCTTGAAGTCCCGGCCCAGGGTGTCGTCCAGCGCCTGGTTGATCGACGGGCCGCCGACCTGCTCGATCCGCAGCTGCGGGTGGGCGGCCTGGGCGGCGGCGGTGGCGTCACGCAGCGGCTGCACCCGGTCCGCGGCGGTCTCCGGGTCGCCGGCCATGGTGACCGGCATCAGCAGCGCGGCACCGTCGCGCGACGGGACCGGCTCGCCCACCGACGCCACCCCGGTGACCTGCCGCAGCCGGTCGGCCGCGTCGGTCGCGGCAGCCTGCGCGGCGGCCCGGTCCAGGGTGCCGGTACGCGGGGTGATCAGGATGTTCTCCACCGCCGGATCGGTGAACTCGCCCGAGGTGACGATCACGTCGGCGTGACCGGACTCGCCGATCGCCTGGTCGGCCTGGGTGGCCTCGTTCAGGCCGGCGGCGTTGCCCCCGACGAAGCACACCGCCACGAAGACCACCCAGAGCGCGATCGCGCGCCACGGGTGCTCCGCGCTCCACCGTGCCAACCGCACCGTCACCGGTCTGCCGCCCATCTCCGTCGGGCCCCCTTCCCGCCGGCGCCCTGCCGACCGTGCTGACGCTAGGGACGGCGACGCCGGGGCACATCGGGGAACGGCCCCGGCCCGCCCCCGAGGACGCGGGAGCGGTCGGGTCGGGGCGACCGGGAAGACCCGATCGGGTGGATCGGGGAAAATCCGGCGGCGGCCCGGGGTGGCGGCGGCGCGGCACACCGGCGCAACCCCGAACCGGCTCGGGGTCAGCCCCTGAGGGCACCCCGGGGGCGGGGCTGACAGCGGGGGCAGCTGTACGACGACCGGTTCATGAACGCCTCCCGGCGGATCGGTGCTCCGCACCGCCGGCAGGGCTCACCCTCCCGGCCGTAGACGTTCAGCGACCTGTCGAAGTAGCCGCTCTCCCCGTTGACGTTGACGTACAGGTCGTCGAAGCTGGTGCCGCCCTGCGTGATCGCCTCGCCGAGGACGTCCCGCACGTGCCCGAGCAGCCGACCCGCGGCGGGGGCGGTCAGCGCGTCGGTGGGGCGGGCACCGTGCAGCCGGGCCCGCCACAGCGCCTCGTCGGCGTAGATGTTGCCCACCCCGGACAGCAGCGTCTGGTCCAGCAGGGCCCGCTTGACCTCGGTACGCCGGCGGCGCAGCGCGGCGACGAACCCGGCGTCGGAGAACTCCGGGTCCATCGGGTCGCGGGCGATGTGGGCGATCTCGGCGGGCAGTTCGGCGCCGCCCTCGCTGACCGCGAGACCGCCGAACGTCCGCTGGTCGACGAAGCGCAGTTGCGGGCCGTCGTCGGCGAACCGGAACCGGACCCGCAGGTGCAGCTCGTCGGCCGCCTCGGCCGGCTGGAGCAGCAGTTGCCCCGACATGCCCAGGTGGCCGACGAGGGCGTCCCCGCTGTCCAGCGGCAGCCAGAGGTACTTGCCGCGCCGCCGCACGTCGGTGACCGTCCGGCCGGCGAGCACGTCGGCGAAGTGCGCCGGGCCGGGTGGGTGGCGTCGCACCGCCCGGGGGTGGCGCACCTCCACCGTCGAGATCCGCCGGCCGGTGACCCACTGGGCCAGCCCCTGCCGTACGGTCTCGACCTCGGGCAGCTCAGGCACGGCCCAGTCCCGCCTCGGCGGTCTCGTCCGCCGTCGGGACCACCGCGTCGGCGGCCGGCCCGTCGCCGGCGGCCCCGACCGGGCCGGCTGGGGCGGACCCGGGCGTCGCGTCGGCGTCGTCCGGCCCGGTGCCGGCCCGGTCCCGCTCGGCCTGCGCGGTGAGTTCCCGCCAGGCCGCCTCGGCGGCCCGCTGCTCGGCCTCCTTCTTGCTGCGGCCCTCCGACCCGCCGTAGCGGTTGCCGGCCACCACCACCCAGGCGGTGAAGGTCTTGAGGTGGTCCGGGCCGGTGCCCTCGATCCGGTACTCGGGCACCCCCAGGCCGAGCGCGGCGGTCAACTCCTGGAGGCTGGTCTTCCAGTCCAGCGCCGCGCCCCGGCCCGCCGACTCGGCCATCAGCGGGTCGAACAGCCGGTGGATGACGACCGCCGCGGTGTCCAGCCCGTGCTGGAGGTAGATCGCGCCGAGCAGCGCCTCCAGGGTGTCGGCGAGGATGCTCGCCTTGTCCCGCCCGCCGGTGGTCTCCTCGCCCTTGCCGAGCAGCAGGTAGGCGCCGAGCCCGTCCGGGCCGAGGCCCCGGGCCACGTCGGCCAGGGCGCGCATGTTGACCACGCTGGCCCGCAGCTTGGCCAACTGCCCCTCGGGCAGGTCGGGGTGGTTCCGGAACAGTGCCGTGGTGATCACTACGCCGAGCACCGAGTCGCCGAGGAACTCCAACCGCTCGTTGGTGGGCAGCCCGCCGTTCTCGTACGCGTACGACCGGTGGGTCAACGCCCGCTCCAGCAGCTCGGCGTCGAGTGTCACCCCGAACGCCGCCTCCAGGTGGCTGACGGGCGCACGCCGCCGCTTGTCGTTGCTCATGTTCCTACCTCTGCTTCGGTCCCGCCGGGGTACGCGGGCGGATGACCCGGGTGCCGGGCGGCGGGTGCGTTCTGGACCGTCGGGCCGGCCGGCGTGGGTCCGGTGTTCCCGGTCACCTCGTCGGCCCGGTCGGCGGCGCAACGGGTGGGGGTGTCCTCCCGCTCCGGGTCGGTGCCGTCGCCTGCGGGAAGGAGCGCGACCTGCTCCCGGACCTGCTCGGTGGCCCGGCGACGCCAGAGGTGGGCGGCCAGGGCGATACCGGAGGCGACGTCGTCCGGGGTCGCCGCGCCGTGGCAGACCACCACCGTTCCGGCGACCCCGAGCAGGGCCGCCGCCCGGGGCGCTCCACCACTGGTCGGTGGGCCCCCGGCCATCGCGTACGCCCCCTCGATGGTCTTGAGCAGGATGTTGCCGGTGAAGCCGTCGGTGACCACCACGTCGGCGCGGACGCCGGACGTCACGTCGTACCCCTCGACCAGGCCGACGTAGCGGGCGTCACCGGGCAGTGCGGTGGCGGCGAGCAGGGGGTCGGCGGTGCGGCGCGGGCGGTCCCCCTTGCCGGCCTCGGTGCCGACCGAGAGCAGGCCGACCCGGGGGGCGGCGACGCCGTGGGCGACGGCGGCGTAGGCCGCGCCGAGTACGGCGTGCCGGGCCAGGGTGGCCGGTCGGGGTTCCAGGGAGCCGCCGACGTCGAGCAGGACCACGGGGCCGGAGACGGCCGGGAGCGTCGCCACCAGCGCGGGCCGGCGCACGTCGGGCCAGCGGCCGAAGCCGAGGGCGGCGGCGGAGACGGTGGCGCCGGTGGACCCGGCGGAGACGAGCGCGTCGGCGGCGCCGTCGCGGACGGCGGAGACGGCCGCCCGGACGGTGCTGTCGGCGCGGGGCGCGTGCTCGGTCGGCCCGGCGGCGGTCCGGGTGGCGCGGATGGTGATCCGGGTCCGTTGCGCCGGGGTCAGGGCGTCGACCACCCCGGCCGCGACCTCGGTCGGGCCGACGAGCAGCAGGTGCAGGTCCGGGTCGGCCCGCACCGCCCGCAGAGCGCCGTCAACCACGACGGCGGGAGCATCGTCCCCGCCGAGGAGGTCAACGGCGATCCGCGCGGTGCCCGACTCCCTCGCCGGGCCGGCCGGATCAGGCGGGCCGGCGTCGGAGGGAGCCGGGGCACCGGGCGATCGCCGGGGTGCGCGCGCCACCCGACCCGTGGTCGGGGGTGTCACTCGGCGTCCAGGTCAGACCTCGAGAACCTGGCGGCCGTTGTACGTGCCGCAGACGGAGCACGCCGCGTGCGGCAGCTTGGGGGACTTGCACTGCGGGCAGGCCACGGTCGCGACCACAGCCGCCTTCCAGTTCGCCCGGCGGGACCGGGTGTTGCTGCGCGACATCTTGCGCTTCGGGACGGCCACGGTTCCTACTCCTCTGTACGGTTCAGTTGCGACAGGCTCGCCCAACGCGGGTCGATCTGCTGGTGGCTGTGATCGGCCGGCAGATCGTCCCAGTGCACCCCGCACTCGGGGCACAGTCCTGGGCAGTCCTCCCGGCAGAGCGGGTTGGTCGGCAGCGTGAGCACCACCGCGTCCCGCAGCGCCGGCTCCAGGTCGATCAGATCGTCCTGCATCCGGCCCACCTCGTCCTCGTCGGTCGTGATGTCCGTGGTGCTGTTCTCGTACGCGTACAGCTCCTGGACGTTCACGGTCAACGAGTAGTCGATCGCGCGCAGGCAACGACCGCACTCGCCCTGAACGGGACCGGTCACGGTCCCGGAGACGAGCACGCCCTCGGACACCGACTCCAGCCTCAGGTCGAGGTCGAGGTCCGCGCCCTCCGGCACGCCGATCAACTCTCCGCCGAGGTCCGCCGGTGCCGGCACGACCCGCCGATGCGTACGCAACGCGCCAGGGCGACGCGGCAGGTCCCTCGTGTCGAGGACCAGCGGCGCCCTGGGGTTGAGTGATGAAGGCGAGTGTTTGGGCATAGTCAGACTCCGGCCGGTGAGAGGCCGACAAAAAAGGTTACCTGGGCGACCGCCGGGTCGTCGAACCGGGGGCGACGCCCGACCCGTCCGTCGGTGGGATGAGGTGCCGCTCAGAAGGGTAACGGGCGTTCCGCCTCGTCCCCACCGAAGGTGCCGATCTCCCGCAGCGCGTGCATCTTGTCCCGCCCGCGCTCGATCGAGGCCAGCGCCCGGGTGAGGAACTGCTCGAAGTTCGCCAGCGCGGTGTCGACGTAGTCGTCGACCTCCTCGCGCAGCCGCTGCGCCTCGGCGCGGGCCTCGGCGATGATCCGGGCCCCCTCGTGCTCGGCGGAGACGGTGATCTCGTTCACCGAGACCAGCCGGGCGTGTTCCGCCTCACCCTCGCTGATGATCCGGTCGGCCTCCCGCTTGCCGGCCTCCATGATCTTGTCCCGCTCCTCCAGCAGGGCGGCGGCGCGGCGCAGGTCGGCGGGGAGTTCGGCGCGCATCTCGTCGAGGGCGGCGATCATCTCGCCCCGGTCGACCATGCAGTTGTTGCGCGACATCGGGACGGAGCGCGCCTGCTCCACCATGGCGATCAGTTCGTCGATGCGGTCGAGCGGGTCCACCGGTACCTCACTCCTGTCGTTCGTCGGCCGACCTACATGATGCGGCCTGCGCCCGGCTTCGGCGCTGCACCACATGATGTCGTGCCCCGGCCACCACCGCCGCCACCACCCCGGCCCGACGCGCCGCCCGGACGCGGCGCGACGGCGCGACGGTCAGGGACGCGGGACGGTCAGCCGGGCCTGTAGCGCCCGGCGGACGGTGTCGGGCACGTGCGAGGAGATGTCGCCACCCCACTTCGCCACATCCTTGACCAGGCTGGAGGAGAGGAACGAGTAGAGCGGGTTGGTCGGCATGAACAGCGTCTCCACGCCGGCCAGGCCGATGTTCATCTGGGCCATCTGCAACTCGTAGTCGAAGTCGCTGACCGCCCGCAGGCCCTTGATCAGCACACTCGCCTCCTGCGCCCGGCAGAAGTCGACGAGCAGCCCCCGGAAGGACGCGACCCGCACGTTGCCGTACGAGGAGGTCACCTCGCGGAGCATGTCGATCCGCTCCTCGACGGTGAACAGGCCGCTCTTCGACTGGTTCACCAGCACGCCGACGATCACCTCGTCGAAGAGCCGGCTGGCCCGTCCGATGATGTCGAGGTGTCCGTTGGTGACCGGGTCGAACGAGCCGGGACACACCGCACGTCTCATGATCGGCGACCGTACCAAAGAGTGGTCTCGCCGTAACGCCGGCTGCGCGCGGCGGTGATGCCCTGCACCCAGTCGACCGGGCCGCCCCGGGTGGACCGCTCGACCACGACCAGCGCGTCGGGGGCGAGCCAGTCGTGCGTGACCAGCCCGGTCAGCAGGGCGGTGATCTCGTCGTCCGGCACCGCGTAGGGCGGGTCGGCGAAGACCACGTCGTACGGCGCGCCGCCGGGTCCGGCCGCGACCACCCCGGCCACCCTGCCGGTGACCAGTCGGGCGGCGGGGGCGGCCCGCAGCGCGGCGACGTTCTCCCGGATCACCCGGGCGGCCCGGGGGTCGGACTCGACGAGCAGCACGTGCGCCGCGCCCCGGGACAGCGCCTCCAGCCCGACCGCGCCGGAGCCGGCGTAGAGGTCGGCGAAGCGCACCCCGTCCAGGTCCACCTCGGCGGCGACGGCACTGAACAGCGCCTCACGGACCCGGTCGGAGGTGGGTCGGGTGCCGCCGCCGGCGGGTGCGGCGATCCGTCGTCCGCCGAGCGTGCCGGCCACGATCCGGGTCACGGTCTACCCCTGTGCATGCCTGTGACGCTACGCGACGGGTAGCGCGGGCCGGCGGCGCGGTGCGCCCGGACGGGGTGACCACTTGATCACTTCCGGTAGATCAATGATCTCATATGTATAACAACACTCCCTGTGCCGGCTGTGCGCTATGTCCGTATCGACGGGCCCACTAGGGTCGGCCCGGTGCCGGTGCCGCTCCGCCGGCCAGGGCGCCGCACCGGCGTCGTCACGGCGCTCCCACCCCTGCCGTGACCCGCAGACGCCACCCCCGCCGCGCCCTGACGCATCCTCACCTCGGGAGTACGCGTGATCCGTCCCAAGCTGTCGCCACGGCGACCGCTCGCCGTGACCGCCGCCGCCCTGGCCGGCCTGGCCACGGCCCTCGCCCTGACCGCCCCGGCGGGCGCCACCTCAGCCTCACCGTCCCCGACGGCCACGCCGACGGCGACCGCCACGCCGAGCGCGACGGCCGGCACCCCGTCGGGTGGCGAGCCCGCGCCGTCCTGCGTCGCCGCCGCCGACGCCCGCTACACGCACACCTTCGACGGGCCGGCGGGCAAGGCGTCGATCACGCTGACCAACGGCCCGCTGTGCCGGGGCGAGGAGCAGGAACTCGCCCTGGTGTCGTACGTGACGCCGTCGGCGAAGTTCGCCGTCCCGCAGTACGTGCTCGACAAGTCGATCAAGAAGTTCACCGGGGTCGCCCCGGGCGAGCTGGGTGTGGCCACCCTGGACTTCGCCGTCGAGGTGCCGAACTGCTACACCCAGGTCGACTTCGTCTTCGGCAGCAAGCTGATCGACCCGCTGACCGACACCAGCGACCGGTACGGCGACCGCAAGGTCGGCAGCCCGGCCGGCATCGGCGCCCGCTCCACCGGCCCGCGCGCCTGGTACAACGGCGGCTCGGGCACCTGCTCGGCGGCGCCGGAGGTGATCGCCGAGTCCGACTGCGACGGCAACGTCGAGTTGACCCTGGTCAACCGCAGTGGCAACGCCGGGGCGACCTTCGCCATCGTCGGCAGCGGCGGCTTCACCGAGCAGGTGACCGTCCCGCTGCGCAAGATCGAGACCCGCAGGCTCAGCGCCGGGCAGGCGCAGGAGATCACCGTCACCGCCCCCGGCATGAAGGACTTCACCGGCGGCTGGCAGAAGCCCGCCGACTGCCAGCAGCCCGAGGTCGGCACCCCCGACGCCAGCTACGAGTCGAGCTGCGACAAGATGATCTTCCGGATCAGCAACCCGGAGGACGGCACCCCGCTGACCTCCGTGTTCACCCCCAGCAAGGGCGAGCCGAAGAAGATCACCGTCGAGCCCGGCCGGACCGGGACGGTCAGCTTCCCGGCCAGCAAGGGACTCACCGTCACCGTCACCGGTGACCTCGACTCCGGCGGCCCGCTGAAGTGGGAGCAGCCGAAGGACTGCCCGTCCACCGGTGGCGGCGGTGGCGGCGGCGACCAGGACGGCGGCCTCCCGGTGACCGGTGCGGCGGCCGGCGCCATCGCGGCCGGCGCGGCCACCCTGCTGGTGGCCGGCGGGGTGCTCTTCCTCGTCGCCCGACGTCGGCGGATCCGCTTCACCGTCTGACCCGCGGCGCGCCCGCAGGGCGCTGACCCGCACAGCACGCCCGCAGGGCGCGTCGACCGACCGGTCGACGCGCCCTGCGCGTTTCACGCTTGACCCTGCCGCAGCGTCAACCTCGCATGCTGACGCCATGTCCACGACAGAGTCGACGCGGGCCCTCGGGCCCGCCATCCGGATCCGGGGCCTGACCAGGTCCTACCGCGAACTGCCCGTGCTGCGCGGAGTGGACCTCGACGTGGCCCCGGGCAGCATCTTCGCCCTGCTCGGCGCCAACGGAGCGGGGAAGACCACCCTGGTACGCATCCTCGCCACCCTGCTCAGGCCGGACGGCGGGACGGCCCACGTGCACGGCTTCGACGTCACCACCCAGGGCGCGCGGGTACGCGAGTCCGTCAGCCTCACCGGCCAGTTCGCCGCCGTCGACGAGATCCTCACCGGCCGGGAGAACCTGGTGCTGGTCGCCCGGCTGCGCCACCTGCCCGACCCCGGCCGGATCGCCGACGACCTGCTCGGCCGCTTCGCGCTCACCGACGCGGGCCGTCGGCGGGTGGGCACCTACTCCGGGGGGATGCGCCGCCGCCTCGACATCGCGATGAGCCTCATCGGCGACCCACCGGTGATCTTCCTCGACGAACCCACCACCGGACTCGACCCGCAGGCGCGCATCGAGGTGTGGCAGGCCGTCCGGGAACTCGCCCGCCGGGGCACCACCGTGCTGCTCACCACCCAGTACCTCGACGAGGCCGAACAGCTCGCCGACCGGATCGCCGTGCTGCACCACGGACGGATCATCGCCGACGGCACGCTGGCCCAGCTCAAGCAGCTCCTTCCGCCCGCCACCGTCGAGTACGTCGAGAAGCAGCCCACCCTGGAGGACGTGTTCCTCGCCATCGTCGGCGACGACGCGCCCACCGCCGACACCGACCGCATCCCGGACCCCGCCCGCCCCGCCGGCACCAACCACTGAGGACCCCGATGACCAGACACTTCCTGCCGGACACCGCCGCCCTGCTCGGGCGCTCGCTGCGGCACATCAGCCGCAGCCCGGACACCGTCATCACCACCACGATCATGCCGATCGCGTTCCTGCTGCTGTTCGTCTACGTGTTCGGCGGCGCGATCCGGACCGGCTCCGACCGGTACGTGAACTACCTGCTGCCCGGCATCCTGCTGATCACCGTCGTCTCCGGCATCTCCTACACCGCGTACCGGCTCTTCCTGGACCTCAAGGGCGGCATCTTCGAGCGGTTCCGGTCCATGCCGATCGCCCGCTCGGCCGTGCTCTGGGCACACGTGCTGACCTCGCTGGTGGCCAACCTGATCTCGCTCGTGGTGGTGGTGCTGGTCGCCCTCGCCATGGGCTTCCGCTCCGGGGCCGGCCCGCTGGCCTGGCTGGGGGTCACCGGCATCCTGCTGCTGTTCACCCTGGCGCTGACCTGGCTCGCGGTCATCCCGGGCCTGACCGCCACCTCCGTGGACGGCGCGAGCGCGTTCTCCTACCCGCTCATCCTGTTGCCGTTCGTCAGCTCGGCCTTCGTGCCCACCGACACCATGCCCGGCCCGGTGCGGGCCTTCGCCGAGCACCAGCCGGTGACCTCCATCGTGAACGCCCTGCGCGGCCTGCTCGGCGGGCAGCCGGACGGCGGTGAGGTGTGGACCGCACTCGCCTGGTGCGCCGGCCTCCTCGTCGTCGCGTACGCCGGCGCGATGGTCGTGCACCGCCGTCGGGTGGGTTGACGGTGCTCCCGGGTCGGGCAGGCTGAGGCCATGTTGACGATCGGACGGCTGGCGTCGTACGCCGGGGTGACCATCCGCGCCGTACGGCACTACCACCAGATCGGGCTGCTGCCCGAACCGGAACGCGACGCCTCCGGCTACCGCACGTACGACGCGGCGGCGGTGGTACGGCTGATCCGGATCCGGACCCTCGCCGAGGCCGGCGTCCCGCTGAGCCGGGTCCGCGACCTGCTCGACGCCGACCCGGCGACGTTCGCCGCCGCCACCACCGAGATCGACCACCAGTTGCGTACCCAGATCCGGGCGCTCCAGGAGCACCGGCGGCGGATCGCCAGGCTCCGTGACGGTGACACCCTCGCCGTCCCCGCCGAGGTGGTCGACTATCTGGACCGGCTCCGCGCCGCCGGGGTGCCACTGGTCGCCGTCGAGGGCGAACGCGACGGGTGGATCCTGATGGCGGCGCGGTGGCCGGACGCGATCCCGACGCTGATGGCCGACAAGGTGGCCCAGCTCGACAACCCCCAGGTCGTCCAGCTCTACCGGTTGATCGGTCGGATCGCGCAGGACCCGCAGGACGAGGAGCTGCTGCACGAGACGGCGGACCTGCTGGCCGAGATGTTCGCGCAGGCGGAGGCCGCCGGGGAGCTGGCGATGCAGCAGGAGGTCACCCCCGACCCCGCGTTCGTCAGGTTGATGGACTCGTTCGCCGACGCGGCCCATCCCGTCGTCAGGCGGCTGCGCAGGATGGTCGCGGATCGGGGGTGGACCGGCTGGACCGTCATCGAGAAGCGCCGTCCCTGAACCGTCCCGCCGGCCGGCGGCACACCCGGCCGACGGGACGCCGCCCCGACGTCCACGCCCCGGGGGCGGCGGTCAGCCCTTCTCCAGGTATTCCGCGCGTTCCTCGTCGACCAGGGCGGCGACCGAGGCGGCCAGGGCCGGATGCCGCTCAAGCTCCGGGTCCTGGTCGACCAGGGCGACCGCCTCGGCCCGCGCGTCGCGGATCAGGTCGGCGTCGCGCAGCAGGGAGAGCAGCCGCAGGTGCGAGCGGCGGCCGGACTGGGTGGCCCCCAGCACGTCACCCTCCCGGCGCTGCTCCAGATCCAGCTCGGCCAGCTTGAACCCGTCGGTGGTGGAGGCGACCGCGTCCAGCCGCTCCCGCGCCGACGAGCCCTCGGCCGCCTCACTGACCAGCAGGCAGAGCCCGGGAGCCGAACCCCGGCCGACCCGGCCCCGGAGCTGGTGCAGTTGCGACACCCCGAACCGGTCGGCGTCCAGGACGATCATCACGGTGGCGTTGGGCACGTTCACGCCGACCTCCACCACCGTGGTCGCGACCAGCACGTCGAGGTCGCCGTCGGCGAAGGAGCGCATCACCGCGTCCTTCTCGTCGGCGGGCAGCCGACCGTGCAGGACGCCGATCCGCAGCCCGTGCAGCGGACCGTCGGCGAGCAGCGGCGCCACCTCGGTCACCGCCAGCGGGGGGCGTCGCCCGTTGTCGTCCTCGCGGGGCGGCTCCTCCTCGGCCGCCGGCCCCTCACCGATGCGCGGGCACACCACGTACGCCTGGTGGCCGGCGCTGACCTCCTCGCGCACCCGCCGCCACGCCCGGTCCAGGAAGGCCGGCTTCTCGGCCGCCGGCACCACGTGCGAGGCGATCGGGGACCGCCCCTGCGGCAACTGGGACAGGGTGGAGGTCTCCAGGTCGCCGTAGACGGTCATCGCCACCGTGCGCGGGATCGGGGTGGCCGTCATCACCAGCACGTGCGGCGGCTGGTCGGCCTTGGAACGCAGCGCGTCGCGCTGCTCCACGCCGAACCGGTGCTGCTCGTCGACCACCACCAGTCCCAGGTCGGCGAAGTCGACGCCCTCGTAGAGCAGGGCGTGGGTGCCGAGCACGATGCCGGCCCGCCCCTGCGCGACCTCGGCCAGGGCCCGCCGGCGGGCCGCCGCGCCCAGCGAGCCGGTGACCAGTTCCACCCGGGTCGCGTCCTCGGCCGCGCCCAGCTCACCGGCCTGGGCCAGCGGGCCGAGCAGGTCGAGCATGCCCCGGTGGTGCTGGGCGGCGAGCACCTCGGTCGGGGCCAGCAGCGCCGCCTGACCGCCCGCGTCGACCACCTGGAGCATCGCCCGCAACGCCACCACCGTCTTGCCGGAACCGACCTCGCCCTGCAACAGCCGGTGCATCGGATGCGGGGTGGTCAGGTCGGCGGCGATCTCGACGCCGACGTCGCGCTGCCCGGGGGTCAGCTCGTAGGGCAGCCGGGCGTCGAACGCGTCGAGCAGGCCACCCGCCTTCGCCGGGCGCGGCTTCGCCGGCCAGGACGCCGCCCGCAGCTTGCGCTGCACCAGGGTCAGCTGCACGGCGAACGCCTCGTCCCACTTGAGCCGGCGACGGGCCCGGTACAGCTCCTCCTTGCTCGACGGTCGGTGGATCTCGCGCAGTGCGGTGCCGATGCCGACCAGCTTGCGTTCGGCCCGCAGCGACGCCGGCAGCGGATCGTCCGGCGGGGCGACCGTGTCCAGCACCACCCGGACGCACCGGGCGATCACCCAGGTCGGCACGGCGGCGGCGGCCGGATAGACCGGGATCAGCGCCCCGGCGAACTCCTCGACCTCCTCGGAGGCCGCCGCCTCACCCTCTCCGCCCTCGCCGAGCAGCACGTACTCGGGGCCGTTGAGCTGCCGCTTGCCCCGGAACTCGGTGACCTTGCCGGCGAACAACCCCCACCGGCCGGGGCGCAGCTCGCGTTCCCGCCACGCCTGGTTGCCGAAGAAGGTCAACGTCAGCGTCCCGCCCGAGTTGTCGCCGACGGTCACCTCCAGCAGGTTGCCCCGTCGCTGCCGCATCGGACGCACCGCCGTGCGCTGCACCTGGGCCAGCACGGTGACCTGCTCACCGACGTCCAGCGAGCGGATGTCGGTGTGCTCGCCGCGCTCGTCGTAGCGGCGCGGGAAGTGGTACATCAGGTCACCGGCGGTGTGCAGGTCGAGATGACCGGCGAGCGCCTTGGCGGTGCGCTCCCCGACCAGCTTCGTCAGCGCGGTGTCCACCGTGGCCGGTTCGGCCGTCGTCATTCGACCCCCACCAGGAGCGGATAGTGCGGTTGCCCGCCCGGGTACGCCTGCACCTCGACGAAGGGCCAGCGCCGGGTCACGTGCTCGCGGACCGCCTCGGCGAGCCCGGCCGGGGCGTCCGCGCCGGTGAGCAGGGTGACCAGCTCACCGCCGCCGCCGAGCATCCGGTCGACCACGGCGGCACAGGTGTCGACCAGGTCGCTGCCGATCAGGTGCACCTCCCCCTCGACCAGGGCCAGCACGTCGCCGGGCCGGCACGGGCCGGCGACGGTCAGCGCCTCCCGGCTGGCGTGGCACACCTCGGCGTACCGGCAGGCCCCGGCCGCCTCGGCCATCGCGATGACGTCGTCGGCGAACCGGCGCTGCGGGTCCCGCACGGCGAGCGCGGCCAGCGCCTGCACCGGCGAGCGGGTCGGCACCACGCTGACCTTAACCCCGAGCCGGTGCGCCTCCCGGGCGGCGGCGCTCGCCACCGCCTGGGTGTTCGGGTCGTTGGGCAGGACCACCACCCGGGCGGCGGCGGTGGCCCGGATCGCGTCCAGCAGCTCGCCGGTGGACGGGTTGCCCGGCACCACCGTCGCCCCCTCCCCACCGAGGAGTTCGGCGATGCCGACACCGGTCGCGACCACCACGGCCGCCCGGCCGTCGGCGGCCGGACCGGGGGCCGGCGGGGCCTGGTCGGCGAACCGGGTCACCGAGATCCGGTACGGCCGGCCGGCGGCCACCCCCGCCTCGACGGCCGCCCCCACGTCGTTGACGTGGACGTGGACGTTCCAGGTGGTGGACTCGGCGGGTGCGCCGGCGTCGCCGACCACCACCAGCGAGTCGCCCAGCGTGGCCAGTTCGGCGCGCATCCGGGTCACCGCCTCGTGCGGGGCGTCGAGCAGGAACTGCACCTCGTAGGCGTACTCGGGGGAGCCGGTCTCCCGGACCACCGTCAGCGCCGGGCGCGCCGGGCGGGCCACCGGCGTCGGCCCGGCCGGGGCCTCCCCCGTGACCACCTCGACCAGCGCGTCGAGCAGCAGGCAGAGCCCCCGGCCGCCGGCGTCGACCACGCCGGCCCGGGCCAGCGCGGGCAGCTGCCCGGGGGTACGCGCCAACGCGCGGGCGGCCTCCCCGGCGGCGGCCCGGGCCACGGTGCACAGGTCGTCGCTGTCGGTCTGCTCGGCGGCGGTCGCGGCGGCGGCGACCACACTCAGCACGGTGCCCTCGACCGGTCGGGCCACCGCGGCGTAGGCGGCGGTGGTGGCGTCGCGGAGCGCGGCGGCCAGCGCCCGGCCGGCGACGGCGGGCACGTCGCCGAGCGTGTCGGCGAGGCCGCGCAGGATCTGCGAGAGGATCACCCCGGAGTTGCCCCGCGCGCCGAGCAGCGCGCCCCGGGCCATCAGTCGCAGCGCCCGCCCGTGCGCGGTCGTGCCGTCCTCGGGCAGGGTGCCGGGTCCCATCGCCAGTGCCTGCTGGGCCGAGGCGAGCGTGAGCACGAGGTTGGTGCCGGTGTCGCCGTCGGGCACGGGGTAGACGTTCAGCTCGTCGATCTCGCCCTGGTGCCGGCGCAGCGCGGCCAGACCGCCCGCACACCAGCGGCCCACCGCGGCGGCGTCGAGGGTGTCCAGCACGGCCAGAAGCCTACTGGCGGCGACCGACACCCGCCGGGGTCGGCTGGCGTGTCCCGGTCCGGTTCGGGCGGGACGTCCCGGTCCTGGGCGGCCGACCGGGCAGGGCGGCGGGGGCCGGGACGGGCGGTTGGTCCTGCCCGGAGTGCATCGGGTACCCTGGCCAGGTTGTCCGGGCAGCGCCTGCCGGCGACCTCATGAACGTATCAATCTCAGGAGTATCCCGTGGCTAGCGTGTGCGACGTCTGTGGCAAGGGGCCGGGCTTCGGCCACAACGTGCCCTGGTCCAAGAAGAAGACCAACCGCCGCTGGAACCCGAACATCCAGTCGGTGCGTACCCCGGCCGGTGGGGGCACCACCAAGAAGCTCCAGGTCTGCACCTCGTGCATCAAGGCCGGCAAGGTCACCCGCGCCTGACCTGGTAACACCTCCACCGCTTCAGCTCCGATCAGTACCGGTGGGCCGTCCGGCCCGCCGGTACTGTCGTGTGTCCCCGCCACCCGGTGACCGACCCGTACGGAGGACGACCTTTGGACCTCGACCTGGGCCGCGACGAGATGATCGTCGTGGGCGCCTCGCTCGGCATGCTGCACTGGTTCGCCGAGGAGCTGCCGGCGGGCAACGTGGTGCTCGTCGAGGAGCCGGAGATCATCGCCCGGCGGGACGTCACCGCGACGACGGCCCGGCTGCCGGTGGTGTCCCGGGTGGTGTCCGCCCGCTACCAGACCGGCCTGGACGTCGAGGAGCTGCTGGCCCGGGAGCCGGGGCTGGCCACCGCCCGGCTGGTGATGCCCGGCCTGGAGTACGCGGTCCGGGCCGCCGCCCGGCTCGCCGAACGGCTGGGCCTGCCCGGCGCCGGCCCGCAGGCCGCCGACGTGTTCTCCGACAAGCACCGGATGCGCGTACTGGCCGACCGGGCCGGGCTGGCCAATCCGGCGTACGAGCTGGTCGACTCCCCGCAGCGGGCGGCGGCGTTCGCGGCCCGGTTCGGTGGCCGGTGCGTGTTGAAGCCGACCCGTCGCTCCGGCAGCCTCGGCGTGCAACTCGTCGACGCCGGTGACGACCTGTCGGCGGCCTGGTCGGCGACCGCCGCCCCGGAGGCGCCGGTGGAGGCGGCCACCGACCTGCCCACCGAGGTGCTTGTCGAACAGACCCTGCTCGGGCCGGAGTACAGCGTCGAACTGCTGGTCGCCGACGGCGAGGTGTGCTTCGGCAACGTCACCGACAAGCGGGTGCTGCCCGGTCGCCGCCCGGTGGAGACCGGGCACACGGTGCCGTCGGCGCTGCCGGCGGACGGCCGCGCTGAACTCGTCGCGGCGGCCACCCGGCTGGCGGCGGCGGCCGGCTTCCGCACCGGTGTGCTGCACAGCGAATGGATCGTCGCCGACGGGGTGCCGACGCTGGTGGAGTGCGCCGCCCGACTGCCCGGCGACATGATCGCCGCACTGATCTCGCTGGCGTACGAGTGCGGGTTCATCGACGCCTACCTGCGGACGCTGCGCGGCGAGCGGCCCCGGCTGCCGGCCCGGCCGTCCGGGGCGTCGGCGGTGGAGTTCCTGCTGCCGCCGCCGGGGACGCTGACCGCGGTCGACGGGCTGCGCGACGCCCGCCGGGTGCCCGGCGTCCTCGCCGTGCAGCTCGACGTGGCCGTCGGGGACCGGGTCGGCGAGGTCACCTCGTCGGTACGCCGGGGTGGGCACGTGCTGGCCTGGGGCGCCGACCCGGCCGAGGCGGCGGCCGCCGCCCGTGCCGGCGCCGACCGGCTCCGGTTCACCGTCGCCTGACGCCGCCGGGCCGGCGCGCGGGTCCCCGCCGCCGCGAGTGGGACCGGCGCGTCGCACGACCGGTCAGAGCGTCCGGCCGAACGACAGGCAGCCGGGGGCGTCGGCGTAGTAGCCGAAGTTGGCGATCCGCTCGTACCCCGCCGAGGTGTAGAGGGCGACCGCCTCGGGTTGCCGGTCACCGCACTCCAGGATGATCCGCGTGCGCCCGTGCCGGAGGGCCGACTCCTCGATGGCGGCGAGCAGGGCGCGGGCCACCCCACGCCCCCGCACGGCCGGGGTGGTGTACATCCGTTTCAGCTCGGCGGCGTCCGCGCCGTGGCTGCGCCACCCCGCGCAGCCGACCGGCTCGCCGTCGAGGTGGGCGACGAGGAAGTCGCCGTGCGGCGGGACGAACTCGGTGTGGTCGATGGGGGTCTCGTCGCCGCTGCCGCCGTACCGGACGCCCAGGTCGGCCATGGTCGCCCGGATGAGCGTCTGGGCCGCCGGCGAGTCGAAGCCCAGCGGTCGGATCTCGATCTCACTCACGGGGGAAGGGTACGACCGCCCCTTACCGGAAGTGGTCCCAGCCTGCTGGTCCGTCGTACACGTCACCGTCGACGGTCACCCCGCCGCCCTCGATCACCCGGCCCACCGGACGCCACCGGTCCGGCAGCGCCACCGTCGCCGGGAAGGTGGCGACCAGGGCGTGATCGTCGCCACCGGCCAGGATCCAGGTGTACGGGTCGACGCCGAGCGCCTGGGCGGCGTCGCGCATCTGCGGGGGTACGTCGAAGGCGTCCCGGCGCAGGTCGACCCCGACACCGCTGGCCTTCGCCAGGTGGCCCAGGTCGGCCAGCAACCCGTCCGACACGTCGATCATGGCGGTGCCGCCGAGCCGGGCCGCCTCCGGCCCGGCCCGGTAGGGCACCTCCGGCCGCCGGTACGCCTCGACCAGCACCCGCGGGGTGCGGAACCCCCGGGAGAGCACGGTCAGCCCGGCGGCGGCCCAGCCGGTGCGGCCGGCGAGCGCCACCACGTCACCCGGCCGGGCGCCGGAGCGGACCACCGGTGCCCGGCCCGCCAGGTCGCCGAGAGCGGTCACCGCGATGGTCAGGGTGGGGCTGGCGGACATGTCCCCACCGACCACCCCCGCGTCGACCAGTGCCGCCTCGGCGGCCAGCCCGTCGGCCAGTTCCTCCACCCAGGCGGTGTCCAGGTCGGCGGGGATGCAGAGGGCCACCAGCAGGGCGGTGGGGGTGGCGCCCATGGCGGCGATGTCGGCGAGGTTGGCCGCCGCCGCCCGGTGTCCGACGTCCCGCGCGCCCGACCAGTCCCGCCGGAAGTGCCGCCCCTCGACCAGCACGTCGGTGGAGGCGACCACCCGCCGGTCGCCGGCGGCCACCACGGCGGCGTCGTCGCCCGGCCCGAGCAGGCAGGCCGATCCGTACGTCAGCCGGGTGGTCACCCGGTCGATGAGGCCGAACTCGCCCACGTCCGCGACACCCATGTCTTCCTTCCGACACGCTCGCTAGCTGCTTAACCGCGACCACCGCCAGGGATCACGCCTGCTCCGTAGGGTATTTTCACCCTTCGGGCCGCCCCTGGCGGCGACGGACGGAGGTCGAGTCGTGGTACAGGCGTACATCCTCATCCAGACCGAGGTGGGCCGGGCGCGGGACGTGGCCGGTCTGATCGCGGATCTTGCCGGCGTGGTACGCGTCGACGCCGTCACCGGGCCGTACGACGTGGTCGTCCTCACCGAGGCGAACACCGTCGACGAACTCGGCAAACTGATCGTCAGCAACGTGCAGATGGTGCCCGGCATCACCCGCACCCTCACGTGTTCGGTGGTGCGCCTGTAAGTGGACGAGAAGACCTCCTCCCCCGAGACCCCGACCGACGTCGCGCCCACCGCCGACCGGCCGGCGGTGGACCGGTCGACCCGGCGGGCCGCGCTCTGGGCCACCCTGGTCGCCGTGCCGGTGACGGTGGCCGTGGCCGGCTTCACCTTCGCCAAGCTCTCCCCGGACGCGCCGGTGGCCGCGCCGGAGGCGTCGCCGACCAGTGCCGGGCCGAGGTCCAGCGCCCCGGTCGAGATGCCCGCCCCGGCGCTGGCCGAACGGCCCGGTGTGGTGTGCCGGGCGCTGGTGTCGCAACTGCCGGCCACCGTGCGGGACCTCGCCCAGCGGCCGGTGACCGCCGGCGCCGAGCAGAACGCCGCCTACGGTGACCCGGCGTTGACCGTGGCCTGCGGGGGTGCCGAGCCGACCGTGGACGCCACCGCCGACGTGTGGACCGTCAACCGGGTCTGCTGGCACGCCGACGAGCGGTCGGACGCCACGGTGCTCACCACGCTCGACCGGGAGACCGCCGTCACGGTGACGGTGCCCCGGGCGTACGAGGGGGCGTTGCAGTGGCTCACCCCGATCTCCGACGCGGTGGTCGCCTCCGTGCCGTCGGGCGGCGACAGCCCGGCCGGCTGCCGGGGCTGAACCGCCTCCCGTGCCGGTGTCACGACGGCCGGCCGGTGAGGCGGAAAACCGGTTGACGGCACCGATAATCTGATCCTCCGTACCTGCGGCTGGCCGTGGGTGGCGAGGGGGCCCAGGCCCCGCGCCCCCCGGAGCCCCCCGGCCCCGCCC
>NZ_JBMDWU010000427.1:0-8773 GCF_048594385.1 Micromonospora sp.
GCGGCGGCCGTACCCGTTGCGGGTGCTTGCTCCTCACGCGGCGTGAGGGCAGATAGTCGGTGCCGTGGACGAACACCTGACCGTGGGACGGGTGGCGGAACTGGCCGGGGTCACCGTCCGGACGCTGCACCACTACGACGAGATCGGCCTGCTGACGCCGTCCGCGCGGACGGCGGCGGGACACCGCGCGTACTCGCCCGCCGACGTACGGCGGCTGCGCGAGGTGCTCGGCTACCGGCGACTCGGGTTCGGACTCCGGCAGATCGCGGACCTGGTGGACGATCCGGCGACCGACCCCGTCGCGCACCTGTGCCGGCTGCGCGGCCTGCTGACCGACCAGCGCGACCGGGCCGCCGCCCTGGTCGCGGCGATCGACCGGGAGTTGCAGGCGCGGGCGCTGGGGATCGCCACCACCCCGGAGGAGCAGCTACGGGTCTTCGGCGGCCGGTTGTACGACACCATCGGCAGCGCCTATCCGGCGACCCGGCGCACCGACCCCCGGATCGCCGCCCGCATCTGGGCGGCGTTGGGCGACGCCCGGACCGTGCTGAACGTCGGGGCCGGCACCGGCTCCTACGAACCCGGCGACCGTGCGGTGACGGCGGTGGAGCCGTCGGCGGTGATGCGGGCGCTGCGTCCGGCCGACGCCGCGCCGTGCGTGGCCGCCGCCGCGGGGGACCTGCCGTTCGCCGACGGCTCCTTCGAAGCGGCGATGGCGGTCAGCACCGTCCACCACTGGCCGGACCCGGTCGCCGGGCTGCGGGAGATGCGTCGGGTGGCCCGGCGGGTGGTGGTGTTCACCTACGACGCCGACGGCGCCGGCTGGCGGGAACGGTTCTGGCTGACCCGCGACTACCTGCCGGAGTTCGCCGGCCTGCTGGTCGACTGGCCCCCGCTGGGCGAGCTGACCGCCGCGATCGGTGGGCGCGCCGAGCCGGTGGACGTCCCGTGGGACTGCGCCGACGGCCTGTTCGAGGCGTACTGGCGACGGCCGGAGGCGTACCTGGACGAGCGGGTGCGGCGCGCGGTGTCGGTGTGGACCCGGGTCGGGCCGCAGGCCGAACGACGGGCCGTCGGGATGCTCCGGGAGGACCTGGCGTCGGGCCGGTGGGCGCAGCGCAACGGGGACCTGCTGCGTCGCGACACCGCGGAGCTGGGCCTGCGCCTGCTCGTGGCCTGAACAGCCCGGCCGGGGTCGCTGCGTGGCGCGGCCGACGTGGCAGTGCCGGCAGCTCCGCCGGATGCCCGGGTGGGACCGGCCGGGCCGCCGCCACGGTCAGCCCTGGCGGGTCGGTCGGATGGTGAGGTCGCCGATCTCGACGTCGTCGGGTTGGTCGACGGCGAAGGCGATCGCGCGGGCGACCGCGTCGGGGTCGAGTCCGATCTCGGCCATGGTCCGCTGCGCCTCCGCGCGTACCGCGGGGTCGTCGATGGCCCGGTCGACGAACTCGGTGCGGACATAACCGGGGGAGATCGAGGTCGTCCGCAGCGCTCCGCTCGTGCTCTCCTGCCGCAGGCCCTCCAGCAGGGTGCGCACCGCGTTCTTCGTTCCGGCGTACACCGCCTGGGTGGGAACGATCTTCAGGCCGGAGGTCGAGACGACCGTGACGAGGTGACCGCTGCCCTGGCGGGTGAAGACGGGCAGGGCGGCGGCGATCCCGTGCAGGACGCCCTTGACGTTCACGTCGACCATCGCCGACCAGCCCTCGACGTCCAGCTCGGCGACGGTGCCGAGCCTGCTGATCCCGGCGTTGCCGACCAGGACGTCCAGCCGCCCGAACCGCTGCACGGCGAGGGCGACCAGGGACCGCAGGTCGTCCGGGGCGGTGACGTCCACCCGGGTGGCGACCGCCCTGCCGCCGGAGCCCTCGATCTCGGCGACCAGGCGGTCGAGCCGGTCGGTGCGGCGGGCCCCGAGCACGACGGACGCGCCGAGCGCGGCGAGGTGGCGGCCGGTCGCCGCGCCGATGCCGCTGCTGGCGCCGGTGATCGCGACGACCTTTCCGGGGATGGTCATGATTCTCCTCGGGGTAGAGTGGACACATGTCCGGTTACCCCGAGGAGCTTAGCGGACACGTGTCCGCTTCTGTCAAGGGCGCTGCGGCGTCCCGCGCCGACGCGCGACGCAACCGCGAACGCATCCTGCGCGCGGCCCGCGACCTGGTGCACGAGCCGGGCGAGCTGAAACTCAACGCGGTGGCGAAGGCCTGCGGCATCGGGCAGGGCACCCTGTACCGGCACTTCCCCACCCGGGAGGACCTGCTCGTCGAGGTGTACCGGCACGAGGTCGACGACCTGGTCGCCGCGGCCCCGCAGCTGCTGGCCACCCACCCGCCGGTGGCGGCGTTGGCGGCCTGGTTCGACCGGGTGGCCGCCTACGCCCGGGTCAAGCGGGACGTGTTCGCCGCCGTCGAGGCGGCGACCTGGCGTGACCTCGCCGCGCACAGTCTCGGCCCGATCGGCGAAGCGGTGGAACTGCTGCTCGCCGCCGGCCGCTCGGCCGGCAGCATCCGCGCCGACGTCGAGGCCCGGGACGTCATCGTCCTGATCAGCTGGCTCTCCCGACTGGACGACACCGAGCTGGACAGCCGGGGGTCGCGCCTGCTGGCCGTCCTCGTCGACGGCCTCCGCGCCCCCGGCGGGATTGTCACCGGTAGCGGCTAGCCTGCCGTCATGGCGAGCGCGGAACTGGATGAGTTGGTCGTCCCCGACGCGGACGCGCTGCGCGCCTGGCTGTCGGCCCACCACGACACCTCCCCCGGGGTGTGGCTCGCCCTGACCCGCAAGGGCGGCACGGTCACCACCCTGACCTGGCAGCAGGCGGTCG
This sequence comes from Micromonospora sp., assembly GCF_048594385.1. Classification (NCBI taxonomy): domain Bacteria; kingdom Bacillati; phylum Actinomycetota; class Actinomycetes; order Micromonosporales; family Micromonosporaceae; genus Micromonospora; species Micromonospora sp. Next base: position 2,828 of record NZ_JBMDWU010000427.1, read on the forward strand.
ACGAGGGGCTGTGCTTCGGCTGGATCGACGGGCAGGCCCGCAAGCGGGACCAGGAGAGTTCCTGGATCAGGTTCACCCCCCGCCGGGCGCGCAGCATCTGGTCGCAACGCAACGTCGCCCACGTGGCCCGGTTGGAGGAGCAGGGCCGGATGCAGCCCTCGGGCCGGGCCGCCGTGGAGGCCGCCAAAGCGGACGGACGGTGGGCCGCGGCCTACGCCCCGCCGTCGGACGTCGAGGTGCCCGCCGACCTGCTCGCCGCGGTCGCCGCCGACCCCGCCGCGCAGGCCATGTTCGACGTGCTCACCCGGACCAACCTGTTCGCGCTCGTGCACCGGCTCAACGCGGTGAAACGGGCGCAGACCCGGGAGCGGAAGATCGCCGAGTTCGTCGCCATGCTGGCCCGCCACGAGACGCCCCACCCGCAGCGGGCCCGGCCGCCGCAGGTCCCGTGACCGGTGCCGCCCGACCCGCCTACCGGGGCGTCGGGGGCCGGTCCCCGGCGCACAGGGCGTAGGTGTAGCCGTCCACCCAGCCCCGTTCGGCGTGCCACGAGTCGCCGACGCCGTGCTGCTCGCGGCGCATGCCGACCTTCTCCAGCACCCGCACCGAGGCGAGGTTGTCGGCGAAGCACCCGGCGGTGATCCGGCGGACGCCCAACCGGGTGAACGCGTACGCCACCATCGCGGCGACCGCCTCGGTGGCGTAGCCCCGCCCGCCGTGGGCCGGGTCGAAGATGTAGCCGAGCTGGGCCTCGGTCCGGGTCGGCATGCCCGGCTGCCCCATCCCGTCCAGCACGTCGAGCGAGACCGTGCCGATCACCAGGCCGTCCAGGACGACCGCCCGGCTGTGGTCGTCGGGGTCGTCGGCGGCGCGCCGCCAGGCCGCCCGGAACGCCGCCGGCTCCACCTCGGTCCGCAGCAGCCAGTACGTCACCTCGGGCAGGTTGCGGTACTCGAGGATGCGGTCGACGTCGCCGTCACCCACCGGGCGCAGGGTCAGGCGGGGCGTACGCAGCGTGGTGCCGTCCATGCGGCCGGACTCTAACGCATCGTGGGCCCTGCCCCCGTCGTCGACGGGTCGCCCACCCGTCGGGTGGGGGCGCGCCCGCTGAGCTGCGCGCCCGGCCGGGCCGGCGGCCCTCGGGCGTGTTTGGATGGTCCGGTGGATCTGACTGTGACGGACGTGCCGGACCGGGAGCGGTTCGAGGCGCGCGACGAGACCGGGGCGCTGGCCGGGCTGGTCACCTACCAGTTGACCGGTGCCATCATCGCCTACACGCACACCGAGGTCGACCCGGCGTTCGAGGGGCGGGGCGTCGGCTCGACGCTGGCCCGCGCGGTCATGGACGACGCCCGCGCCCGGGGCCGTACGGTGGTGCCGATCTGCCCGTTCCTCGCCGACTGGCTGGGCCGGCACCCGGAGTACGCGGACATCGTGGCCCGCTCCACCCGCCGGATCAAGTAGCCCGGCGGCCCGGGGGCGGCCCCCCGGGTGGTGAGCAGGCGGGTGCGCAGCGCATCGGCGGGCGGCGCATCCTTGACGGCGTCTGATTGTTGCGTTGACAATTCCAGCCTGTTAACGCTCACATGACGCCGAGGAATCCCCCCATGCCCTCAGCAGTTCCCCGGAACCACCACCCCACCCCCCGCCGCACCCGCACGGTCGTCGCCGCCACCGTGCTCACCCTCCTCGCCGCGCTGGCCCCCGCCACCGCGGCCCCGGCCGCCGCCGACGACGTCACCGACGGTCTGCTCCTGCGCTACGACCTCGACCAACGCACCGGCACCACCGTCGTCGACACCTCCGGCCGCGGCAACGACGGCACCCTGGTCGGCGGCGGCACCTGGACCGGCACCGACGGGTTGCTGCTCGACGGCGTCGACGACCACGTCAAACTGCCCGACAACCTGCTGGCCGGCCGCTCCTCGCTCACCGTGGCACTGGACGTCATGGTCGACCCGGCACAGCAGACCCCGTACTTCCTCTGGGGCCTGGGCAACCCGGCCACCTCCGCCGCCGGCACCGGCTACCTGTTCGCCAGCGGCGACGCCTTCCGCGCCGGCATCACCACCACCAACTGGGCCGGCGAGAAGGTCACCGGCACCGGCGGCAACCTGGCCCGGGGGGTGTGGAAGTCGGTCGTCTACACGCAGACCGGCACCACCGGCACCCTCTACGCCGACGGCGTGCAGGTGGCCCGCAACACCGCCGTCACCGTGCCGCCCGGCGCGGTCGGCAACGGCGTCACCACCGCCAACAACCTGGGCCGGTCGAACTACGCCACCGACCGGTTCCTCAAGGGACGGGTGGCGAACTTCCGGATCTACGACCGCGCCCTCACCGCCGCCGAGGTCGCGGTGGTCGCGCAACCCGGTGAGTCCGACCAGACCCGGGCCGAGGCGGCCGCCGCCGCCCTGACCCTGGTGCACGCCGAGGACGTCCGTGGCAACCTGACCATGCCCGCCACCGGCCGGTACGACGCGACGGTGCGCTGGCGCTCGGCCCGACCGGAGGTGGTCGCCGCCGACGGCGTGGTGCGTCGTCCCGCGCACGGCGCGGGCGACACGACGGTGCCGGTGACCGCCACGGTCACCGTCGGCGCCGCCACCGTCGAGCGGACCATCACGCTGACCGTCCGTGAGCTGCCGGCCCCCGCGCCGTACGCCGGCTACGCGTTCAGCTACTTCACCGGCAACTCGATCGCCGGGGAGAAGATCTACTTCGCCGCCAGCCGGGGCAACAACGCCCTGCAGTGGACGGAGGTCAACGGCGGCCAGCCGAAACTGGAGTCGACCCACGGCACGTTGGGCCTGCGCGACCCGTTCCTGATCCGCAGCCCGGAGGGGGACCGGTTCTTCCTGATCGCCACCGACCTGTCGATCGGCCGCAACGGCGACTGGGACGCAGCCCAGCGCCGGGGCAGCCGCTACCTGGAGGTGTGGGAGTCCACCGACCTGGTCAACTGGTCGGCGCAGCGCCACGTCGAGGTCTCCCCACCCACCGCCGGCAACACCTGGGCGCCGGAGGCGTACTGGGACGCCGAACGCGGTGAGTACCTGGTCTTCTGGGCCTCGAAGCTGTTCGCCGAGAACGACCCGGACCACACCGGCAACACGTACAACCGGATGCTGGCCGCCACCACCCGCGACTTCGTCACGTTCAGCCCGGCGACGATCTGGCAGGACCGGGGCGAGTCGCGGATCGACTCCACGATGATCCGCGAGGGCGACACCTACTACCGGTTCACCAAGGACGAGGGCGGCGGCGGCACCGGCTGCTCCGACATCATCCAGGAGAGATCCCCCTCGCTGACCGCCGTCGACCTGCCCGGCCGACCGTCGTGGACGATGCTCGACTCGTGCATCGGCCGCGACGCCGGCACCTCCGCCGTGGAGGGACCCACCGTCTTCAAGGCCAACCCCGGCGACACCTCCGGCTCGCGGTACTACCTGTTCGTCGACGAGTACGGCGGCCGGGGCTACATCCCGCTGGGCACCGACGACCTGGCCAGGCCGAACTGGAAGGTGCCGGCGTCCTACCGGCTGCCGGCCAGCCCACGGCACGGCACGGTCATCCCGGTGACCCGCGCCGAACTCGACGCGCTGACCGACGCGCCGCCCCCGGTGGACGCCAACGCCGACGGGGTGGTGGCCCACTACCGGCTCGACCAGGCAGGCGGCGGCACGGTCATCGACGACTCCGGCAACGGCCACCACGCCACCCTGGCCGGCGACGCCCGCTGGGACGCCGGCAGCCTGACCCTCGGCGGCACCAACGGCCACGTCGACCTGCCCGACAACATCATGTCCGGGCTGGACGAGATCACCGTGTCGATGGACGTGAACATCGCCGCCGACCAGGCCACCCCGTACTTCGTCTGGGGGCTCGGCAACACCGACTCCGCAGGCGTCGGCAACGGCTACCTGTTCACCACCGGCAACGACTACCGGACCTCGATCAGCCTGGGCAACTGGACCGGCGAGCAGACCGTCACCGGCGGCCGGGCGTTGCCCCGGGGGGTGTGGAAGACCCTGACGTACACCCTGAACCGGGCCGGCACCGCCCGGATCTACCTGGACGGGGTGCGGGTGGCCGAGAAGACCGGGCTGACCGTCGCACCCGGTGACATCGGCGGCGGCCGGACCACCGCCAACTACCTGGGCCGCTCCCAGTACGCCAGCGACCGCTACCTCACGGGCCGCATCCGCGACTTCTCCCTCTACAACCGGGCGCTCAGCGACGCCGAGGTGGCCGCGTTGGGCAGCAACGGCACCAGTGTCGTCGCCGTCGAACTCGACAGCCTCAGGGTCCCGGCCATCGTGGACGCCGGCAGCGGCACGATCACCCTGCCGGTCCGGCCGGGCACCGACCTGACCAGGCTCGCCCCGCGCTACCTGGTCGCGCCCACCTCGACGGTCAGGCCCGCCGGGCCGCGCAACTACACCCGACCGGTGACGGTCACCGTCACCAGCGCCGCCGGGGCCAGCCGGGCCTGGACGGTGCGGGCGGTGCCGATGAACACCCCGGTGCTGCCCGGGTACAACGCCGACCCGAACATCGTCCGGTTCGGCGACACGTACTACATCTACGGCACCACCGACGGCTTCCCCGGCTGGGGCAGCTCGACGTTCACCGTGTGGTCCAGCCGCAACCTGGTCGACTGGACCGCCCACGACACCATTCTCGACCTCGGGCCGGACGTCAGCTGGGCGGACACCAACGCCTGGGCGCCGGCCGCGATCGAGAGGAACGGGAAGTACTACCTGTACTTCTCGGCCCAGCAGAACATCGGCGTCGCGGTGGCCGACTCGCCGCTCGGGCCGTTCGTCGACCCGCTCGGCCGGCCCCTGGTGAGCAAGGCCGACTACGGCAACGCCCAGCAGATCGACCCGGCGGTGTTCACCGACGACGACGGGAAGAGCTACCTGTACTGGGGCAACGGCACCCCGTACGTGGTCCCGCTGAACGACGACATGATCTCCTATGACGTCACCCGGCGGGTCCGGCTGACCGGGCTCACCGGTTTCCGCGAGGGCCTGTTCATGCACAAGCGCAACGGCGTGTACTACCTGTCCTGGTCGATCGACGACACCGGCAGCGAGAACTACCGGGTCGGCTACGGCATCGGTAGCAGCCCGCTCGGGCCCTTCACCAGCAGGGGGGAGATCCTCACCAAGGACCCGGCCCAGGGCATCCTGGGCACCGGGCACCACTCGATCGTCCAGGTGCCCGGCACCGACGACTGGTACGTGGCGTACCACCGGTTCGCCATCCCGGGCGGCGACGGCACCCACCGGGAGACCACCATCGACCGGCTGTACTTCGCCGACGACGGCACCATCGAACCGGTGGTGCCCACCCTGACCGGGGTGGAGCCGCTGCGCTACCGGGGCGGGCAGCCCCGGCTGCGGATCACCGACCCCGGCGCCGACGGCTGGTACGGCGCGAACGCCGCGCTCACCCTGGCCCACGGCGAGCTGATCAGGCTGGTGGAGTACCAGATCGACGGGGGTGGCTGGTTCCCGTACCGGGAGCCGGTGGCCCTGCCCGCCGGCCGGCACACGATCGAGTACCGGGCGCAGGGGGTCAACCTGCTCTGGAGCACACCCTGGGCGACGTCGGTGCAGGTGGACGGGGTCGCCCCGACCGCCGAGGCGACGCTGGTCGACCGGGCGCTGGTCGTCACCGGCCGGGACGCCGACTCCGGGGTGGCCCGGGTCGAGTACCGCCTCGACGGTGGCCAGTGGACCACCTGGACCGGGCCGGTGCCGCTGGACGACCTGGCGCACGGGGTCCGCTACCGCGCGGTCGACGTGGCCGGCAACGTCGGCGAGGTGGCCGTGCTGCGGGTGCCGGCGGTCCGGTAGCCGCCGGCCGGACGCCGGGGGGGCCCCGCCCCGCGGGGGGGGGGGGCGCGCCCCGCGGGGGGGGGCGGGGCGCGGGGGG
>NZ_JBMDWU010000428.1:0-2192 GCF_048594385.1 Micromonospora sp.
CCGGGTCGGTCAGCACGGCCACCGCGCCGGCCGTGGCGGCGGCGGCGGCGAACTGGGCGCCGTGCCGGCGGGCGCCGGGCAGCGCGGCGTACAGGTCGCCGGGACGGACCTCCTGGCTGGCGTGGGTCACCCCGGTCACGACCAGCGCGGCGGCGTCGGCCGGCGGCGTCACGGCGAGCCGGTCGGCGAGGTCGCCGAGCCGGACTCCGGGCACGGTACGGGGGCGTGGATTGCCGGGCACGGCGTCAGACCCTACCCGGTCGTCCGGTTCCGGCCGCACAGCCGCCCCGGTGGTTCGTCGGCACTCACCGATGATGTCCCGCCGTTCCCGGTCAGCGCGGAAAGACCTCGAAGTTGGGGGATTTCCCGCGCGACGGCGGAACCCGGTAGTGACGCAGCGTGAACCCCATCATCTCGCGGAACGCCGGGGCGACGACCGCGCCGCCACCGCCCTCGGGGTTCCACACGAAGACCGCCACCACGTACCGGGGCGCCTCGGCGGGCGCCATCCCGATGAACGAACCGACCTCGCCGGGCTGCTGCTTGCCGTCGACGTAGCGCAGCCCGGTGCCGGTCTTGCCGGCGACCCGGTAGCCGGGCACCGCGGCGGCCAGGCCGGTCGCGCCGTCGACGGTGGTCACGGCCTCCAGCAGGGTGCGCAGGGCGGCCGCGTTCTGCGGGCTGAGCACCGGGCGGGTGACCGGGGCGGCGGACGGGGTGCGTGTCCCGTCCGCCCCGACCACCTCCTTGATCAGGTGCGGCTGGACGTAGGTGCCGTCGTTGGCGATGGTGGCGTACGCGGCGGCCATCTGCAACGGGGTGGCGTCGACGCTGTGCCCGATCGGCACCGACCCGTACGACGAGCCGCTCCACTGGTCGGAAGGGAGCAGCCGCCCGGACGCCTCGCCGGGCATCCCCTCGCCGGTGGGCTGCCCCAGCCCGAACCGCTTCTGGTAGTCGATCAGCCGGTCGGGGCCGAGCCGGTCGCCGATCTCGATGGTGCCGACGTTGGACGAGTAGGCCAGCATCCCGGCCACGCTGAGCTTCTTGCCGTCGGCCGGGTGGGTGTCGCGGAAGGTGACGTCGCCCCGGGTGATGGTGTTGGCGACCGGCCAGGCGCTGTCCGGGGTGATGATGCCCTCCTGCAGGGCCGCGCCATAGGTGATCGCCTTGTGCACCGAGCCCGGGTCGACCACGAAGCTGGTCGCCGCGTCCTCCCGGTCGGTGGGCCGGCTCTGCTCCGGGGTGGCCGCGTTGTAGGTCGGGTTGCTGGCCTGGGCCAGCACGTCACCGGTCTTGACGTCGAGCACCACCGCCGCGCCGATCGCGCCCCGGGTCTGTGCCATCTGCCGGCTGAGGATCTGCTGCACCTGGAACTGGAGGTCCCGGTCGATGGTGAGCACCAGCGAGCTGCCCGGTTTGGGGTCGGTGGTCTGGCTGTAGCCGCCGGGGATGGGCGCGTTGAGGTCGCCGAGGCCGGCCTCGTACACCCGGCGGCCGTCCTGCCCGCGCAGCACGTCGTCGTAGCGGGCCTCCAGGCCCTCCAGTCCGTCCATGTCCTGGCTGGTGAAGCCGACCAGGTTGGCGGCCAGGTCGCCGCCGGGCACCTCGCGGCGTTCGTCGCGGTGGGTGCCGATGCCGGCCAGGTCGAGCGCCTCGATCTGCTTGGCCCGGGCGATGTCGACGCCCCGGGCCAGGTAGCGGAACTGGAGCTTGCCCTTGCGCTTCATCTTCTCGGCCAGTTCGGAGGCCGGGACGCCGAGCAGCGGGGAGAGCAGCTTCGCGGTCTCCGTACGGTCCTTGATCATGGTGGGGTCGGCGAAGACGTACCGGGCCTCGATGCTGCGGGCCAGCGGGGCGCCGGTGCGGTCCTGGATCGAGCCGCGCGGGGCGGGCAGGTCGATGCGGGCGAGCCGGTTGTCGACGCCGCCGCCGGCGTACGCCGGGGTGTCCACGGCCTGCAGGACGACCAGCCGGATGCCGATCACGGCGAAGACCGCGAGCACCAGCATGGTGCCCAGGCGCAGCCGGCGACGCGGCTCGGCGAGCTTCGGCGGGCGGCGCGGCTTGCGCACCGGCCTACGCCCGGCGGGCCGGTCGGTGCGCCGGGGTGCCTCGGTCCGGCGCGGGGCGCCCCGGCCAGGGGTGTCGGTGCGGCGGCCGGGACGGCGGCGGGGCGTGGTCGGTTCGGC